>DASYCG010000022.1:0-19402 GCA_036500325.1 Herbaspirillum sp.
ACGCCTTGCGACGCTAGAACCTAAATCTAGTGCGTCTACCAATTCCGCCATATCCGCAATGCGCGTATTTTAACCGATTACATCGCCATTGGGGTAGCGGAGTGCACACTTGACGCCCCGCCTCGGCTATCATCTCACGCATGAACGAAATCGAATTCCAGCCGCTGGCGCATTATGAAAATTTTCCCGTTGCCTCGATCCTCCTGCCGGGCCATCTTCGCCCCGCCGTCCAGGTCATTTACGCGTTCGCCCGCAGCGCGGACGATATCGCCGACGAAGGCGACGCGCAGCCCGACCAACGCCTGACAGCCCTCCGCGCCTACGAGGCCGCGCTGACCGACATCGACAGCCAACGCCCTCAGCAAAACCCGCAATTGGCGCCGCTGTTCAACGCCGTGGCCGGCGTCATGCGGCAATACCATCTGTCGTCCGAACCCTTTTTTGCCCTCATTTCGGCGTTCCGGCAGGATGTGGTCACCACCCGCTACCAGACCTTTACCGATCTGCTCGACTATTGCGCCCGTTCGGCGAACCCCGTCGGCACGCTGATGCTGCATTTATACGGCCGGGTCGATACGCAGAATCTGCGCGATTCGGATGCCATCTGCTCGGCGCTGCAATTGATCAATTTTTGGCAGGATGTCGGTGTCGACTGGCAAAAAACGCGGATTTATCTGCCGCTGGAAGACCTGGAGCGTTTCGGCGTGAGCGAAAGCACCATCGCCAACGGCGTCGTCGATCAGGCTTGGTGCGCATTGATGGCATTTGAAGTAACGCGTGCCAGGGCCATGATGCAATCGGGCGCACCGCTGGCAGTTCGCCTGCCGGGCAGAATCGGTCTGGAATTGCGGCTGGTGGTGCAAGGCGGCCTGCGCATTCTGGAGCGGATCGAAATGGCCGGCTATGACGTATTTCATAAACGGCCTAAATTGGGCCCGCGCGATTGGCTGGTGATTCTGTGGCGCGGCATCTGGATGAAAGGGTAAACATGTCTCCAGACGAATATTGCCAACAAAAAACTGCACAAAGCGGCTCCAGCTTTTATTACAGCTTTCTGTTTTTACCGCCGCAACGCCGTCTGGCAATTACGGCCTTGTATGCGTTCTGCCGCGAAGTAGACGATACCGTGGACGACGCCATCGATGAAGGCATTGCCCGCACCAAACTGATGTGGTGGCGGCAAGAGATTGCCGCCATGCTGGCCGGCCGCCCCAGCCATCCGGTGACGCTTGCAATGCAGCCCCATTTGGCCCCCTACGATTTGAAGGGTGAACATTTGCTGGCCATTATCGACGGCATGGAAATGGATTTGAACCAGACCCGCTATCTGGATTTTATCGGCCTGCAAAAATATTGCTGGCATGTGGCCGGTGTGGTCGGCATTCTGTCGGCCGGCATTTTCGGTGCTACCGTGCCTGAAACCCGGCAGTATGCCGAGAAGCTCGGCTTGGCATTTCAACTGACCAATATCATCCGCGACGTCGGTGAGGATGCACGCAAGGGACGGATCTATTTGCCGGTCAACGAATTGCAGCAATTCGGTGTGACGGCAGCGGATATCCTGAATGCGCGGCATAGCGAAAATTTTGAAAAGCTGATGAAATTCCAGACCGCGCGCGCGCAAGCACTTTACGACGAAGCATTCGCATTGCTGCCGCGGCAAGATCGCCGGGCGCAGCGTCCGGGACTGATGATGGCGGCGATTTACCGCACGCTGCTCGACGAGATAGAACGGGATGGTTTCCACGTGCTGCAACAGCGCATCGCCCTGACGCCGATCCGAAAACTCTGGCTGGCGTGGAAAACGTATGTGCGCGGCTAAGAATATGAAAAAAACACGAACAAGCATGAAGCAACATTTTGCGACGCGCTGCTGTGAGTAAGCGCTTGCGAATCGCGGTCGTCGGCGCCGGCTGGGCCGGCTGCGCTGCTGCCGCCGCCCTGGCCCAGGCCGGCCATCACGTCACCCTGCTCGAAGCCAGCCGCACGCTTGGCGGCCGCGCCCGCCGTGTCACGATCGATGACAAGGCCCTCGACAATGGCCAGCATATTTTGCTCGGCGCCTATCGCGCCAGCCTGGATATGATGCGCATGATAGGGATCGATGTCGAACGCGCCCTGCTGCGCGTCCCTTTGCAGATGCGTTACCCGGAAAATAGCGGCGGCATCGATTTCGTTGCGCCGCGCCTGCCTGCACCTTTGCATTTGCTGGCCGCCTTGATGACCGCTCGGGGTTTATCGCAGCAAGACAAGCTGGCGCTGGCGCGATTTTTCGGCGCCATGCGCTGGGCCGGCTGGCAGCTCGATCGCGACTGTTCGGTGCTGGAATTATTGCAACGCCATGCGCAAAGCGATTGGCTGCTGCGCTGCTTGTGGCGGCCGCTTTGCGTAGCCGCATTGAACACGCCGCCGCAACGCGCTTCGGCGAACGTTTTTCTGGCGGTATTGCGCGACAGCCTGGGGGCGCGCCGCGCCGCATCCGACATGCTGCTGCCGCGCATCGATTTAAGCGCCCTGCTGCCGCAACGCGCCGCCGAGTTCGTCGAGCGCGCAGGCGGTTGCGTTGAAACCGGCGCCGCCGTCAGGCAAATCACGCGCGCCCCCGAGAACAAGCATTGGCTGCTGCATTTCAACGATGCCCAGCGACCTCCACTAAGCGCCGATCGCATCATCGTGGCCACCGCGCCGGAACCTGCCGCCGCCCTGCTGAGCGGCTTGAGCGACACCGCTTTGCTGGATGCACTGCGCTACGAACCGATTACCACCTGTTATCTGCAATACGCGCCCGCGACAAAAATGGCGCAGCCTTTTTATGCGTTGCTCGACGACGCATCCGATGCCGGCTGGGGTCAATATGTATTCGATCGCGGCCAGCTCGATCCGGCGCAGGCCGGTTTGCTGGCGGTGGTCGTCAGTAGTTCCGCCGAGGCGATTGCGCAAGGGCCGGCCGCACTGACCGAGGGCATCGCGGCGCAACTGGCAAACGTATTGCGCCAGCCGGCACTGAAGACGCCGTTATGGAGCAAGGTCATCAGCGAAAAACGCGCCACGTTTTCTTGTACGCCGGACTTGCGCCGGCCTTCGAACCGGACCGATGCCGAGGGTATTTTCCTGGCCGGCGATTACACTGCCGGCGAATATCCGGCAACGCTGGAGACAGCTGTGCGCAGCGGCATCGCGGCAGCCGGACTGATCGATCAGGTCTAAGCCGACGTCAGCTCGGCAGCAGATCCGCAAAAATCCAGCACAATCGCGCCGCAATGCCAGACCTTATCATCGCCGTCGTATTTCAATATATGTTTGGTGTCTTTGCCATCGGGACTTTGCACCCGCCAATTCGTTGAAATTGAAGTGGGCGCGACCGGCAAGTAAACATCGCGTCGAGCGAAATAAAAATAATATTGACCTTCGAAGCGCTGTTGCGTGCGCAATTGCGTACTCAAGCTTATCAGCGGCGCCAGATACCGGTAGCGCGGCGGCAACACCTCCGTGACGGCCGGCCGCTCATCCAGCAGATGCCAGCCCGTACGTTGGTTGTACAACGCATATTGCTTGCCTTCCTCAGCCGGGAAACTTCGCAGGAACGTCAATTCCGTTGCATCCAGTAGCGTCCTGCCGCCCCGTTTTTCTTTACGGCCTTTGATGCGCATCACCTCCAAGGTATCGGCATGGGCATCGATATCGGCGACACTAACGCCGGCATCGACACCAACATCAGGCCGGGCGTCATCATCGATTTCCGTTTTCACGACGGTCGGCCGGTGTTCATGCATTTTGTACGAATCGCCATAGGGCAGGAATAGCTCCTGGCCCGCCGCGATATCTTCAATGGCGACGATAAATACGAGGTGCTTTCCGGCGGAACAGGCGCGCAGGTTGTCACGCTTTTCCAGCCATGCAAGATGGCGCGGCATGCTCTGATCGGGATGGACGCTATTTATCTTGCTCAGGATATTACTGGCCCTGTAACCGCTGAGCAGCGCATTCCGTTCCGGCACATCAAATGCATAAGCAGCGATATTGGCTGCGCCGTGTTTCCGGCATTCCCGCTCATAGCTTCCGTCATCGGAACGCAATACCTTGCCGCCGTAACATCCGATCACCTGAAACTTTTTGATGTCTTGCCTGGCAAAGACCGAATCGCCCCGCGCAGGACCGTCATCAACCGGACAGCCGGTTTCCATCAGGGCCTCCATCCGCGCGGCGGCAACGTCACCCTCATCGCGTATCCACTGCGTGACCTGATCGTGTATCGATTCCATGAGTTTCAGACGTTCGGCGTCGGGCATTGCGTCGAGCATGTTCTGTAAATCCCGATTCATGTCGATCTTTAACTTCTTCCCGCTTTGCGGTTTCAGCGAGCGCTCCGGATTATCCGGATCGCGCGAATAGGGAGCGGTATTATCGTAAGTATGCGAATTGATCGTTTCGATAGTTTCCATCGCTTCGATGGGTTCCGTTTTAATGGCGACGGTGGCGATTATGGCGACAGCGGCGGTTGCGCCGGCGTGGGCGACAACAGAGGGAATCTGCGCGTAATGCTCGATAACGCGCACCGCAGCAATACCGGGACAGGCGAGCCGTCTCGCCATTATTTTTTCTCCGCGGGGGCGCAGTCCATCCCCGCAAATATAGTTGCTTAACAAAACGACCGATACCTTGTGTTTTTCGGCGAAGCCCTTGACAAAATTGCAGGCCGACCGCGCCTCTGCAGACAGTCCCGCCCATATCGACACCAGCGTCGGTATGTCTGGCGAACAGCTTGCAGATAGCTTGTCATGGAGTATTCTTCCATTATCCGTCAGCCCTTTCGTGCCCAGATATCTAGTCGTGCTGCCTGAGTTCAGCCGGTTTCTTTTGGCAAAACCCACAACGGTAATCTCGTTTCGCTTTTCCTGCGTCATCGTGTCCCACTCTTGCAGGTGCGTCAGCGTAATGGGTGTATGGACCACGCCTTCATGCTTGTCGAGCAATGCCTGTCCGCGGGGCTTCAGCCCCCCGCCTTCCAGGCAAAAATGCTCTCTCACATTCGGTCCAAATAACGCAAATAATTTCCTATTCCTCGCAAAATCTGCGATGCCGATGGCACATCTCTGCTCCGGCGTCATGCCCTCCCATGTCCGGCATGCGGCAACCAACTCAGCCACGGCGGCCTCCGTCGGCTTTTCCCGGATCCTTGCATCGCTGGAAACAGCCTTTTCCAGAATAAGCTTTTTCGGTCGCGACGGCGCCTCGACGCACGTAATTTCACCACTGCCGTCTTCGCCGTCCTGCGACAGATGCGAAAGCCTTTTGGGTAGGTGTCGTATCCCCCTCAAACTGATCCTGTTTCTCAAAGTTGCGGGATTCAAACCAAACTTTTTGGCAAATCCGTCGACGCCGCCGCCCGCCTTGCGCTCTGCAGGCGCCATCTTCCACCATTCTTTCAAGATATCAAACGTGATATCCGCTCCTGTCCGCCTGGGAGGATTCGCAAGAAAAAGGACTCCTCGCTGCGTCAAGCCGGTCCTGCATATATAGCGCTGGCATGTGCTCGGATTCAATTTATGCCGTTCGGCAAATGTCAAAAGCCTGGTTTCCTCCCGTTGCACGGGATCCATGTCGCGCCATTCGATTAAATGTTCCGATCCGATGTGGATGGTACGGACGCCCAATAATCTATTGAGGCATGTTTGCCCTCGCGGCATCAGTCCTGTCAAACAGAAAAAATTTCTGTCCCCCGGGCGCGTCAGCTCATGGATCATCATAAATTGGTCGATCCCGATCTCAAGACGTTGCTTGTCGGTAAAATCCTGCCATTTCTGCAACGCCACCGCTGTCCGGGCTTCAATGATCTTCTTGCGTTCCTCATCGAGCGGTGTCGGACGCAGTCTTATTTTTTTTGGAATCGACGCATCCAGCGTCATACCTTGCACACGCATTGCATGCAGCGATTCCGTCTCGCCGAGAAAGCCGGCAAGTTCCACCGCATGTTTCTGTAAATAATCCGCCAACTGATTGCGCAAACGCATCACATCCGACTGTGAAATATTACAAGGCTGTACTTGGAGCGTGGATGCCAACGCAGACCTGAAAAAACAGTCGCCGTCACGCGCCACTCTCCGCACCTGCCCATCGACGATCGCGTTGAAATGTTCCACGCCTTCTTTCAATAGAACTCTTTGTACCCGAATGGCGTTATCCACCATTTCGGGGGGCAGGGACTGCCGGATACGTTCGCCGTGGCAAGCCCCTCCGGACTGTGCAAAGCATCGATTACCCGGCGGCAGCAGCGCGTTGCTTAAAGCCCGTGCTTCGTCTTCGATGATTAAAATGCGGTTCCGAGGCCACTCCGGCAATCTCACCAACAGCGATACCGCCAGGTCGATCGCATCGCCATCCCAGGTTGTTCCACGTAGTTGTGTTACCAGGGATGCGAGACGATCCGGCGGCGGCACCGGCGCCGGCGCTATGGCTCTGAACACCACGGACGAGGCGGCGCCCTGCCGCATCCGCTTGGCGACTTCTTTTTCGACGTGCGCCGGCGATGAGGCAGGCTGCGATGGTGATCGCGATTGCGATGTCGACGATGGCGGTGAAATCGTGGGAGGAAATGGAAATGAGCGCTTGACGACCATGTTGGGCCTCCTGCCAAACACCACCTCCTTTATGGCCTGCCAAGGCGACATATCAAAAGCGGGCTTCGCCGGCCATGATTGCGATGCTTGCACTACTTTCGATGGTTGCGATGGTTGCGGCGGTCGCGATAGTTGCGATGCTTGTAATACGTGCGATACCTGCGGCGCTTGCGGTCTGGCGTAACGCGCATCGGGCGGCTCGACCCGCCGCGGTTCTTGCGGCATCTTCGGCAAGGCATAGAAGGCCTGCGACGTGCCTTCTGGCGTGGGACCGATGCTGTGCGAGGTATTGAGGCGCGTGGTATGCATGACATATTTCCGGCTGGCCTCGATATTTCCCGGTAGCATCCAAGTGTCTCCGATATGGGTTTTGGTGCTACTGCCCTCGCCTGCATACGGCTTGACCCGATGCGAACTGATCTGGAGGCGCAAATTCCGCCGGACCATTTGTGTCTCGCTGACAGTTTTGTAGCATCGTACCGGTGGCTTCACGTGCACCACCTGCGTCTGCTCCGGAGCGGGATCTATACTTTTAGCGGCCGTTTCAGCACTACCCTTGGCGAAAGGTGCAGTCAGCGGTGGCTTGGCTGCTCCGGAAGGACTCAACGGGTTATAAGGCGCGCTCAATATTTCCGCCTCGTAGGTATCTTCACAATAGACGGTGGTGGTTACTACGGGGACATCCTCGATTGCCGGATAGATCGACACGGCAAGTCCCTCTCGCAAAAGACCAAGGTTTCTATTGTCGCGCTCCTCACGGTATACCTCTTTGATTTGGTTCTTAAGGAACTCTTCTTCGGCTTCGCACAACCGTTTTTGGTATTCCACCTCTTGCTGCTGCTCCTCGGCCAGGGCTGCATACAACCTATATGCATCGGCTTTTTCCTCCTCATTAGCAATCTTTTCCATCAGATATTTCAACCTATATCCGATAAGCTCCCGATTCTTTTCACTCTTTTTTGCCGTTTCGGCGAATGTCCCGCATGCCTTGGTCAGCCCCGCTGAGGGGGCTTCCGATTTGGATCGGATTTGGGCGAGCGCAAGATGTATCTGCGCAAAATCCGATAGCGATGCGCTGTTTCGCATGCCCTTGAATTTCGGGTAGAAACTGGGCAATGCATCGGACTCTGCCGTGGAGAGTTGATCGATTGATTTCATCGCCTTCACGCGCCAACTTTGCCTATCATTTTTCGCACTGTCCGAAAGGTACTGACGTTCTTGTGCATCCCTGCTTGTGGCTACGCCGCTCCGACCATCTTGCATTCCGGTCGACATTCCAATACCCATCGTTTGCTTTCCTTTTCAAATACCCGGCAGCGATTTCGCGGCGAGCGGTGAAGGATAAATCAGACGACGCTTATCTTTGTAATGTCCTCAGAATGTATGATGTAGAGAAAACGAAGGAATGTAATTGCCTGAAACGGTGTACGGAGCGGCGTTTGGATAGCCTGGCGCTGTCGGGGCCGGTCGGGCTGACGGTATCGGCGGCAGATGCATGCGCTTCATGGCGCTATCAACCTGGCACCCCAAAAGAAGCGCCTTCCATTCCGCCATCACCTTTCCTGCCGCCGAAACATACTTATGATCGGCATCGCCCTGTAATGCCCTTTGCGCCATGCATATAATACTTTCGACGTCGGCGCCAAACCGCCTGTTGAGGCGCTCTTGCGTTCCATCGCGCAGCATTCCCCCTCCGAAAAAATGTTTTTGCAGACTTGAGTAACTCAACGCATTTACGGCGCAGAATTCCATGATTGTCATCTGCTTCGCTTGCGGCAAGCAGTACCATGCAAGCGCACATTCAAGGTTGCGCGCCCCTATCAAAAGCGCGGTGGAACTATCTTGTGTCAGATTCGCGGTAGCGGTAAAGAAAGCATCGCACGCTACTTCCGACAGGCCATTTGCATATTCCGCGTTTTCCAGCCAGACAAGAAGTTTACGTCCTTCGGGTGTGAGCCCATGCGCGGAGAAATAGATGCTATCCACGGGATTCAGGTTGCGCGATGTCATGAAGGCGCCAATTTCAATTTCATCATAACGTCGACGTCCCAACGCTATATTCAGATAGTCCTGCAGAATCTGAATTGTAACGGTGGCGTGCTCCTTCGATCCTGCATCGGGTTCCTGGGGTGACTGGCTTATTGCTTGTACCTGTATTTGAATGTCCGGTACCTTGCACGTGGTACATGTATTCCCCCGACGGGCGGCCATTCGCTTTGGCTTTGGCTTCGGCTCAGGCAAGCCGAATGCAAGATATTCGCGGGGGCGCTTGCGGATATTTTTGAGAAAAGCTCTGCTCCCCGGTTTGCCGGCGGCGGAATCTTTATCGAGCGTCAGCGTCAATCCATTGCGATTGACGCTGACGCCCGATAGCGGATCCGGGTGAGAATATTGGGAGGGATAAATCAGCGGCGTTACTCTAAACATACAACCAACTCCAAGATCAAAAACAAGACGAAGTCTTATTGTATGAATTCTGTGAAGTCGTTTTATTCTAATTCAGCTGGTAATGTTACAGTCAATCGACATAGCGCTTATTCCTATGACCATCTAAGAATTAACCGGGCTGCCACTCACCGCGTGAAATTTTTTCGAGCCAGAATGCGCCGATAACGGTTTTCACATCCGTCACTGATCCGTTACGCACGCCATCCAGAAGTTCGCTCAGCGGCGCGCGATAGACATCGAGGAATTCTTCATCGTCCAGTTTGGCGGGGCCTGCCGTCAAGCCGCGCGCCAGATAAATCTCCAGATGTTCGTCGGAATAGCCGATGGCGTTATGGATGGTGCAGACGAATTGCCATTCGCGAGCGGTATAACCGGTCTCTTCTTGTAATTCGCGTTGGGCGCACAGCAGCGGGTCTTCGCCGGCGTCGATTTTACCTGCCGGGAACTCGATGAAAACCTTATCCACCGGATAACGGAATTGACGCTCCAGCAGCACGCTGCCGTCATCGAATACCGGCAGGATCACGACCGCGCCGGGATGGTTGAAATATTCGCGGCCGGCGGATGCGCCGTTAGGCAGGCGCACCGTATCGCGGCGGACCTTCAGGAACAGACCGTCATAGACGACGTTGCTATCGATCTTGACTTCGGTCAGATGTTCATCCATGCGATTTCTCCAGCGTATTTCAGGTGCTCTTCCGGGTCTGCAAACTTAATGGCGTTTGTACAGGTAACGAAAAACGTAACCCGGAAAAGCGAACACCAGAAACAGACAGGCGGTGACGGCATAAAATTCCCAGCCGCGCGCAAAAACATTGCCCATGGTCGACTCCATTGCGTAGGCGGCGCCGCCGACCAGAAAGTACAGGATGAGCAATTCGATCAGCCGCCACCAGAACGGCTTGACGAAATCAGCGCCGCGTCCCAGCGGGATCACGGCGAATAGTTGCTGATTAAAAAAAGGCAGGTTGGCGGCGACCAGCGCCAACAGAATCACGATCCAGCTATAGAAAGAAACGTTCACGGATATCCCGAATTACTGCGAATTACTGTGTACAGCGGAGACACTCAGTGAATCACGTTGCTGAGAAAAGCCGACATGGTGGTAACCATGGTTTTCGCCGACAAGTCCATGAGCAGGCCTGGCCACAGGCCGAGCACCAAAGCCGCCGCGCCGTTGATGCTGAGCACGATGCGCACATCGATGCTCGACACCAGCTTGGTGGTGTCGATCGGATCGTCGAAATACATCAGCTTGATGATACGCAGATAGTAGAACGCACCGATCAGCGAGAACAGGACAGCCAACACCGGCAGCCAGATCTGGCCGGTGGCCAATGCTGCCTGCAGGACCGACAACTTCGCATAGAAACCGACGGTCGGCGGCAAACCGGCCAGCGACAGCATCAGAATCATCATGACGGCGGCAAACCATGGGCTGCGTTGATTCAAGCCTTTCATGTCTTCAAGCTTATCGCCTTCATAACCGGCACGCGACAGCAACAGGATCACACCGAAGGTGCCCAGCGTGGTCAGCACATAGATAATTGCGTAAAACAGCGCCGAGCTATAGGCGTTCGGCGCCGCGTACAGATTGTTGCCGACCACACCGGCCAGCAGACCCAGCAGCATGAAGCCCATATGCGAAATACTCGAATAGGCCAGCATGCGCTTCAGATTGGTTTGCGCAATCGCGGTGATGTTACCGATTGCCAGCGACAATACCGCCAGCACCAGCAGCATTTGCTGCCAGTCGATCGCCAGCGGCAACAGACCTTCGACCAGCAAGCGATAGGAGATCACGAAAGCCGCCAGTTTCGGCGCGCCGCCCAGCACCAGTGTGACCGCAGTCGGCGCGCCCTGATAAACGTCGGGCACCCACATGTGGAATGGCACCACGCCCAGTTTGAACGCCAGGCCGGCAACCACGAATACCAGGCCGAATACCAGGATCGTGTGGTCGACCTGACCCGATGCAATCGCCTGGAATACCTGTGGCAAGTCCAAAGCGCCGGTAGCGCCGTACAACATCGAAATCCCGTACAGCATGAAGCCGGAAGCCAGCGCGCCCAGCACAAAGTATTTCATCGCGGCTTCGGTCGCAACGGCATGGTCGCGGCGCAGCGCGATCAAGGCATACAGCGACAGCGACATCAGTTCAAGACCCAGATAGATGCTCAACAGGCTATTGCCCGAAATCATGACCATCTGGCCGAGCAATGCAAACAACGCCAGCGCATAAAACTCGCCGCCCAGCTGGGTGCCGACGATGCCGCGATCGGTCACGTAGACGCGTGAATAGATCAAGGTCATTGCGACCGCGATATACGAGGCCACTTTCATCATCTGGGCCAGCGGATCCAGGACGAACATGTTGTTGAAGGTATAGACGGTCGGACCGCCGAAACCCTTCAAGGTCAATGCAGCGCACCCGGCCAGCGTCAGCAGCGATAGCCAATAGGTCAGGATGCGTTTTGCATCCGGCAGGAACATATCGATCAGCAGGATTGCAGAAGTTGCAATCAGCAGAAATATCTCCGGATAGACGGGGATCAGATTCGGAGAGATCAGATTCAAATTATTCATTTATTTACCGCTTCTATACGCTGGTCGCAGATCAGTTGATTTTCGAGATGGCAACATGCTTGAGCAGTTCACCGACCGATACCTGCATCGCATCGGTAATCGGCGCCGGATACAGACCGACGGCAATCACGGCGATTGCCAGCAGTCCGAGAATCAGGAATTCGCGTTTGTTGATATCGATCAGTTCGGCCACATGATGATTGGCGATTGCGCCGAAGATCACCCGTTTGGCCAGCCACAGCGAATACGCCGCGCCCAGGATCAATGCCGTTGCAGCCAGCAAGCCGATCCAGAAATTGAATTTGACCGCACCCAGGATCACCATGAATTCGCCGACGAAACCGGAAGTGCCCGGCAGACCGCAATTGGCCAGCGAGAATAATATGAAGAAAGTGGCGAAACGCGGCATGGTGTGCACCACACCGCCGAAATCGGCGATCTGGCGGGAATGCATGCGGTCATACAGCACGCCGATACACATGAACATCGCGCCGGATACGAAGCCGTGCGAAATCATCTGTGCGATCGCGCCCTGCACCGCCATGTCGTTGAACACGAAGAAGCCGAGTGTGACGAAGCCCATATGTGCGATCGAGGAATACGCGACCAGCTTTTTCATATCCGTTTGCACCAGTGCCACCAGGCCGATGTAGATCACGGCGATCAGCGACAGCGTGATCATGAAACCGGACAGGTAATGGCTGGCATCCGGCACCACCGGCAACGACAAACGCAGGAAGCCGTAGCCGCCGAGCTTGAGCATGATGGCTGCCAGTACGATGGAGCCGCCGGTAGGTGCTTCCACGTGGGCGTCGGGCAACCATGTATGCACCGGCCACATCGGCACCTTGACGGCGAACGCCAGCAGGAAGGCGAAGAAGATCAGCACTTGCTCGGTCATCGTCAACGGCAATTGATGCCATGTCAGGATGTCGAAGCTGCCGCCGGCGACGAAATACAGATAGATCACTGCAATCAGCATCAGCAGCGAACCCATCAAGGTGTACAGGAAGAATTTGATCGCTGCGTAGACACGGTTGGCGCCGCCCCACACGCCGACAATGATGAACATCGGAATCAGCGTCGCTTCGAAAAATACATAGAACAGCATGCCGTCCAGTGCGCAGAACACACCGATCATCAAGCCGGACAGGATCAGGAATGCTCCCATGTACTGGCCGACTTTTTTCTGGATCACTTCCCAGCCGGCCAGCACCACCAGCACGGTGATGAAAGCGGTCAGTGGAATGAACCAAAGCGACAGGCCGTCGATACCGAGCGAGTAACGGATGTTGAAACGATCGATCCACGGGGTGTTTTCGATGAACTGCATGCCATGGAATGCATTATCGAAATGCATGACGGCAGGCAGCGTCGCCGCCAAACTGACGAGTGCGCCGATCAGCGCCAGAACGCGCGCCGGAGTGGGATTTTCATCGCGGCCGATTGCCAGGACGAGCAGACCGAATGCGACCGGAGTCCAGATCGCAAGGCTGAGGATAGGGAAAGTTGACTGCATCATGGTTATTATTTACTTTACTCCGCCAACTTATTTGGCAAACGGAAACGGCATGAACCAAACCAGGAAACCCAGCAAACCGATGATCATCACGAATGCATAGTGATAGATGTAACCGGATTGCCAGAGACGGGTGATTTTGGAGAACCAGCCGACAGCTTTGGCGCTGCCGTTGACGATCAGGCCGTCGATCAGGCCGCGGTCGCCGACATTCCACAAGCCGCCGCCCAGCAAACGTGCACCGCCGGCAAAGACGACTTCATTGAATTTGTCGAGATAATACTTGTTGTCCAGCAGCGTATAGATCGGCATGAAGTTGCGCTTGATCGCAGTCGGAATGCCCGGTTTGACCATATAGAAATAATACGATGACACCACGCCGGCAATCGCCAGCCACAGCGTCGGGCTGGTGACCGAAGCAATCGCCATGCTGAGCGGACCGTGGAATTCGCGGCGCAGCTCTTCCATCGCGTGATGCGTTTCGCCGACGAAAATGACGTTCTTGAAGAACTCGCCGTACAGCATCGGTTCGATCGCGAAGAAGCCGATCAGCACCGATGGAATGGCCAGCATGATCAACGGGATGGTGATGACCCATGGCGATTCCTGCGGTTTTTGTCCCGGCGCCAGTCCGTGGGCGGCATGATCGTCGTGCGCTGCATGGGCATCGTGGGCGCCATGGGCATCGTGCGCGTCATGTGCAGCGTGTGGTGCATGCGCTGCTGCGTGATTGGCTTCTTCGCCATGAATTTCATGCGGCTTGCCGAAACGTTCTTCGCCGTGGAATACCAGGAAATACATGCGGAAAGCATAGAACGCAGTGACGAACACGCCGGCCAATACCGAGAAGTAGGCAAAACCGGAACCGGCCAGCTGGCTCGCGTGCACTGCATCGATGATGCTGTCTTTCGAATAGAAGCCGGAGAAAAACGGCGTACCGATCAGCGCCAGCGAACCGATCAGCGAAGTGATCCAGGTAATCGGCATGTATTTGCGCAGGCCGCCCATGTTGCGGATGTCCTGATCGTGATGCATTGCGATGATGACCGAGCCCGCGGCAAGGAACAGCAAGGCTTTGAAGAATGCGTGCGTCATCAGATGGAAAATACCGACCGAGTAGGCCGAAGCACCCAGCGCGACCGTCATGTAACCCAGTTGCGACAGGGTCGAATACGCCACCACGCGTTTGATGTCGTTCTGGATGATGCCGAGAAAGCCCATGAACAGCGCTGTAATCGAGCCGATCACCAGAATTACCGACAAGGCGGTATCCGACAATTCGAACAGCGGCGACATGCGGGCCACCATGAAAATACCGGCCGTCACCATCGTCGCGGCATGGATCAGTGCGGAAATCGGGGTCGGGCCTTCCATCGAATCGGGCAGCCAGACGTGCAGCGGGAACTGCGCCGATTTACCCATGGCGCCGATGAACAGGCAGATACAGGCAACAGTAATCAGCATCCAATCGGTGCCCGGCAATGTCAGGCGCGCCAGATCGGCGCTTTGCGCAAATACTTCACCGTAATTCATGGAGCCGGCGTAAGCCAGCAGCAAGCCGATACCGAGAATAAAACCGAAGTCGCCGACGCGGTTGACCAGGAACGCCTTCATGTTGGCCTTGATGGCGGTCGGACGCTCGTACCAGAAACCGATCAGCAGATACGACACCAGACCCACCGCTTCCCAGCCGAAAAACAGCTGCAGGAAGTTGTTGCTCATGACCAGCATCAGCATCGAGAAGGTGAACAGCGAGATATACGCGAAGAAACGGTTATACCCTTCGTCGTCCTGCATATAGCCGATGGTGTAGATATGCACCATCAGCGATACAAAGGTGACGACGCACATCATCATCGCGGTCAGGCTGTCGATCAGGAAACCGACCTCCAGCTTCAGCCCGGCAACCGTCATCCAGGTGTACAGCGTGCCGTTATAGCCGCTGCCGTTGATGACCGCCAGCAAGGTCATCACCGATATGATGAATGCGATCAGCACACCGAGGATCGTCACTGTATGCGACGTCTTGCGGCCAATCAGGTTACCGAAAAATTTTGTGCCGAACAGACCCGCAATTGCGGACCCGATCAACGGAGCCATCGGTACGGCTAAAAGAAGATGTGGGTTAAGTTGCCCCGCCATGATGAACCTTATCGCTATTTTTAATTAACCTTTGAGACTGTCGAGATCTTCCACGTTGATGGTGTCCAGATTACGGAACAACACCACCAGAATGGCGAGACCTATCGCGGATTCCGCGGCAGCCACAGTCAGGATGAAAAACACAAAAACCATGCCGGCGGCATCGCCCAGATAGTGCGAAAAGGCGATGAAATTCATGTTGACGGCCAACAGCATCAATTCGATTGCCATCAGTAATACGATAATATTTTTGCGATTCAGGAAAATGCCGACGATCGAAATCGCAAACAGAATAGCGCCCAGAACCAGATAATGCGCAAGCGAGAGTGTCATGATGATTGCGCCCTTATGGTTGTTTGTCGCCAGCCGCTGCCGGCGCGGAGGCAGACGCTGCGGGTGGATCGTTGCGGGTCGACTCGGATTTCATCTGCACCAGACGCACACGATCGTTGCGTTTGACCTTGACGGCATCCGACGGCGCGAAATGCTTGCTGTCTTTGCGGCGGCGCAAAGTCAGCGCCGTAGCGGCGACGATCGCGACCAGCAGAATGACGGCGGCAATTTCAAAGCCGTACATGTACTTGGTGAAAATCTGCATGCCCAGCGCCTTGGTGGTGCCGATGTCGCCGGCGTTGGCAGGCGCCTGGCCGTCCGGGAAGCTGTAAGCCGGGAAGCTGTACAGCAGAACCGCCGCCATTTCGAGCACGATCACGACGCCGATGGTGCTGGCCAGCGGGAAGTAACCCCAGAAGCCCTCGCGCATTTTATCGATATTGATATCGAGCATCATCACCACGAACAGGAACAGCACCATCACCGCGCCAACGTAGACCAGCACCAGCACGATGGCCAGGAATTCAGCCTGCAGCAATAGCCATAAACCAGCAGCGGAGAAAAATGACAGCACCAGAAACAGCGCTGCATGCACCGGATTGCGGGCGGTGATGACGCGCAAGCCCGCCAGCACCAGAATCGCCCCAAACACGTAAAACAAGACAGTTTTAAATTCCATAATCAACCAAAAAGTCGGCTAAATGAGCTACGCGTCCGAGTGCCGGAAGCGGCCAGTCAACACTTGAAACATTTGAATCAACGGTATGCTGCATCAGCCGTACGTGCTGCAGCAATTTCTTTTTCATATCTGTCGCCAATTCCCAGCAACATTTCCTTGGTGTAGTACAGATCCCCGCGTTTTTCGCCGTGGTATTCGAGAATATGCGTCTCGACAATCGAATCGACCGGGCAGGATTCTTCGCAGAAGCCGCAGAAAATACATTTTGTCAGGTCGATATCGTAGCGCGTGGTGCGGCGCGAACCGTCTTCGCGCATTTCCGATTCGATGGTGATGGCCATCGCCGGGCAGACTGCTTCGCATAATTTACAAGCGATGCAACGCTCTTCGCCGTTCGGATAGCGGCGCAATGCATGCAGCCCCCGAAAACGCGGCGACTGCGGCGTTTTTTCTTCCGGAAACTGGATCGTGATTTTGCGCGAGAACAGATAGCGACCGGTCAACGCCAGTCCCTTGATCAGCTCGGTCAGCATCAAGCTACCGAAAAAGTCTTTAATTGCTTCCATTATCTTGCCTTGCTCTCAATCGTTGCTTATTTCGTCGCTTATTTTCGTCACTTGATTTCGTTGCTTATCTATTTCCAGATATTCCATGGACTTTGAATCCACGCTGCAACCACGATCAGGCAAACCAGCGTGATCGGAATAAACACCTTCCAACCCAAACGCATGATCTGATCGTAGCGATAGCGCGGGAACGAAGCGCGGACCCAGATAAACATCGATACCACCAGGAAGGTCTTGATGCCGAGCCAGATCCAGCCGGGAATAAAGCTCAGGATTGCCAGAGGCGAAGCCCAGCCGCCGAGGAACATCAGCGAAGCCAGCATTGAAATCAGAATCATGTTGGCGTATTCGGCCAGGAAGAATATCGCGAACGACATGCCCGAGTATTCGATCATGTGACCGGCCACGATTTCAGATTCGCCTTCGACCACGTCGAATGGATGGCGGCTGGTTTCGGCAATGCCGGAGATCACGTAAATCACGAAAATCGGCAGCAGCGACAACCAGTTCCATGACAGGAAATTCAGGCCCTTGTCGAAGAACATGCCCCTGCTTTGGCTCATCACGATATCGGTCAGATTCAAGCTACCGGACACCATCAGCACGATCACGAAGCAAAAGCCCATCGCCACTTCGTAGGAAATCATCTGCGCCGAAGCGCGCATCGCGCCGAGGAACGCGTATTTCGAATTCGATGCCCAGCCGGCGATGATCACGCCATACACTTCGATCGATGTAATTGCCATCACGAACAGCAGGCCGGCATTGACATTGGCCAGCACCGTTTCAGGGCCGAACGGGATCACAGCCCAAGCTGCCAGCGCCGGCATGATGGTCATCACGGGCGCCAGGAAAAACAGGACTTTATTGGCTTTGGCCGGTGTGGTGACTTCTTTGAAAATCAGCTTCAGCGCATCGGCAACCGGTTGCAGCAAACCACCCGGACCAACGCGGTTGGGTCCCATGCGGACGTGCATCCAGCCGATCAGCTTGCGTTCCCATAAAGTCAGGTAAGCCACGCAACCTAGCAGCGGGGCCACGATGACGATGACCTTAATCAGATTCCAGATCAGCGGCCAGAAATAGCCGAACCATTGGGCGCCGTTCGAATTGACGGTCAGTAAAAATTGATCCATCACGCTTTCTCCACTGCGATTGCGCCGAACATTGCACCCAGCGCCGCAGTACTGTTATGGCCCGCCGCGAGACGTACCACCGTGGCCGGCAAGTTCTTATCGATTGCGGCAGTCAATATTGCACTGCCCTGCCCCTGGCTAATCTTGACCCGGTCACCTGCCGCCACACCCAACTTCGAAGACAGCGCTGCAGACAACCAGGCCCGCGGCGCGGCGCCGTCGTTTGTCATTTGCAACGACGGCGAACGCCGTACGATTGCATCGGTAAAATAAATCGGCACATCGGCGATGCGTTCGGCGTTGCCGGCGTCGGCTGCCGCAATTGCCATCGCTGGCTCTCCCGCATTGGCCAGCATGTTATTCAACCGCGCCAGCAGCCCTTCGGTATCGGCCATTTCGCCGATGACTTCGGCGCGGATCGCTTCCGAGGTTTCGTATTCGAAATTCGGCAGTTCCAGCAAATTGCCGAGTACGCGCAATACCTTCCATGCCGGACGCGCTTCGCCCATTGGCTTGACGGTACCGTTGAAACTTTGCGCGCGGCCTTCTGCGTTGACGAAGGTGCCGGAGGTTTCGGTGAAAGGTGCGATCGGCAACAGCACATCGGCGTAATCGGCACCATGCTTGTAAGCCGACATCACGACCACCATTTCGGCCTGCGCCAGTGCAGCTTGTGCCGCTTGCGGATTGGCGCTGTCGAGTTCCGGTTCGACGTTGAGCAGCAAATAAGCCTTGCGCGCTTCGCTCAGCAATTTGCCGGCGTTGGCGCCATGGGTGCCGACGCCTGGAATGGCATTGGCCAGATAACCGCCGACGGTATTGGCCGCTTCGGTCAGATAACCGAATTTGGCGCCGGTCTGTTCGGCAATCCATTGGGCCGCGATATGCAATTGCGACGCTTGCGGATGTTGCGCAGCTGCGTTGCCCAGCAGGACCGCTTTGCGCTCGCCGGACAAGAGGCTGGAAGCGATTAACTTGGCAGCTTCGTTGGTCGCTTCGGAAACGGTAATAGCTGCAAATCCAGTTGGCGCGGGGATCGCTTTTTCAGCAGCGATGGCTGCGATCACCTGATTGAGCATCGCCAGCCATTCGGACGGCGCTGCGATGATCTTGTTGGCCAGCGGCATCAACAAATCGTCGTCGGTTGCATGCAACACACTGATCTTGGCGCCGTCTTTGGTCGCCGCGCGCAGACGCGCTGCCAGCAACGGATGATCCTTGCGCAGGAACGAACCGATGACGAAGGCGCGATTCAATGCCGACAGTTCGGCGACCGGCATGCCGAGCCAAGGCGTGACTTTGTGATCGAGCGCGAAGTCCGATTGACGCAGGCGGAAATCGATGTTTTCCGAACCGAGGCCGCGCACCACTTTTTG
>DASYCG010000023.1:0-14909 GCA_036500325.1 Herbaspirillum sp.
TTCACGCGCAGGCTTCAGATAATCGCGCGGATCGAACTTGCTTGGATTTTCGAACAGATAGCGGCGGATCGCGCCGGTCATCGCGAGACGGATATCGGTATCGATATTCACCTTGCGCACGCCGTGCTTGATGCCTTCCTGAATTTCTTCCACGGGCACGCCGTAGGTTTCTTTCATGTCGCCGCCGAATTCGCGGATTTCCGCCAGCAATTCCTGCGGCACCGACGAGGAACCGTGCATCACCAGATGCGTGTTCGGAATGCGCGCGTGGATTTCCTTGATGCGTTGTATCGCCAGGATATCGCCAGTGGGCTTGCGCGAGAATTTATAGGCGCCGTGCGAAGTGCCGATCGCGATCGCCAATGCATCGCATTGCGTACGCTGCACGAAATCGGCGGCTTGCGCGACGTCGGTCAGCAATTGCTCGCGTGTCATTGTGCCTTCGGCGCCGTGACCGTCTTCCTTGTCGCCCATCATGGTTTCCAGCGAACCGAGCACGCCCAGTTCGGCTTCCACCGTCACGCCGATCACATGCGAGAACTCCACCACTTTGCGCGACACTTCGAGATTGTATTCATAGCTGGCGACCGACTTGCCGTCTTCTTCCAGCGAACCATCCATCATCACCGAAGTGAAGCCGGATTTGATCGCTGCCATGCAGACCGCCGGCGATTGGCCATGATCCTGATGCATGACGACCGGGATATGCGGATACGCTTCCACGGCGGCTTCGATCAAATGGCGCAAAAATGCTTCGCCGGCAAATTTGCGGGCGCCGGCCGAAGCCTGCATGATCACCGGCGCGCCGACTTCATCGGCAGCCTGCATGATGGCGGTGACCTGTTCCAGATTATTGACGTTGAAAGCAGGCAGACCGTAGCCGTATTCGGCGGCATGGTCCAGCAGTTGACGCATGGATACGAGAGGCATGGTAAATCTCCAAATAACAAAAATCTATTAAACGTAATTAATCTGTATAGCTAAAATTCAATACTCGCCGATCTTCATGATCTTCATTGCATTCGTGCCGCCGACCTGCCCGATCGGTTCGCCCCACGTAACGACAACCAGATCGCCCTTCTGCACGACGCCTTGCTTCAGCAATAATCCCTGAACATCCTGCAAGACTTCCTTGAGCTCGGTCGATTGCGCCAGCTCGAAAGTGCGCACATTGCGATACAGCGCCGCCTTGCGGCAGGTCGACAGATTCGGCGTAATCGCGAAGATCGGCATATTGATGTTATGCCGGCTCATCCAAAGCGCCGTCGAACCGGATTCGGTCAATGCGGCAATCGCCTTCACGCGCAGATGATAAGCCGTGAACAGCGCGCCGTAGGCTATGGACTGATCGGTGCGGGTAAATTGCATGTTCAGGAAGTCGGCATCGAGCTTGCACTCCTCGAATTTCTCGGCTTCCAGGCAAATCGCCGACATCGCTTCCACCGTTTCGACCGGATAACGGCCGGACGCGGTTTCCGCCGACGTCATCACCGCATCGGTGCCGTCCAGCACTGCATTGGCGACATCCGACACTTCGGCACGGGTCGGTACCGCATTGTGGATCATCGACTCCATCATCTGCGTAGCGGTAATGGCCAGCTTGTTGGATGCGCGCGCCATCTTGATCATGCGCTTCTGCAGGCCCGGCACCGCCGCATTGCCCACTTCCACCGCCAAATCGCCGCGCGCGACCATGATGCCGTCGGAAGCGTCCAGAATTTCCTGCAGCGCGGGAATCGCTTCGGCGCGCTCGATCTTGGCGATCATCATCGGTTTGTGATCGTAAGGCTCGCCGGCCAGATCGGCAAGCTGACGCGCCATTTGCATATCCGACGCGTTTTTCGGGAACGACACGGCGACATAATCGGCCTGGAAACTCATCGCCGTCTTGATGTCTTCCATGTCCTTGGAAGTCAGCGCCGGCGCCGTCAATCCACCGCCCTGCCGATTGATCCCTTTGTTGTTCGATAGTTCACCGCCGATCTTGACGACCGTATGGATTTCGTTGCCCACTACCTGCTCGGTAATCAGCACAATCAAGCCATCGTTCAGCAACAGGATATCGCCCGGCTTCAGATCGCGCGGCAAGCCCTTGTAATCGAGGCCGACCCGGTCCTGGTTACCCAGCGGGCAATCGGCATCCAGAATGAATTTATCGCCGGCTTTCAGTTCGACCTTGCCGTTTTCAAACTTGCCCACGCGAATCTTGGGGCCTTGCAGATCGGCCATGATGGCGACTTTGCGGCCGCATTCATCGGCGACTTCGCGCGCCAGCGTTGCGCGATCGATATGATCCTGCGCAATCCCATGTGAAAAGTTAAGACGCACCACGTCGACGCCGGCCCGGATCATCCGGGTCAGGGTTGCCCGATCGCTGGAAGCAGGACCGATCGTTACGACAATCTTGGTAGCTCTATCCATGGCATTTTTTCCCGATGCTGTTTTCTGATTACGGCACAAGACTAGCTTATGCCGTGCATGCCGTTCATCCGCTGTAACCGGCGCTGGGTGCTGGCTTAAGCTGCTCCGCGTTGCTGCAAAATTTCCACCGCCGGCAAGGTCTTGCCTTCCAGGAACTCCAGGAAAGCACCGCCGCCGGTCGAGATATAACCGATCTTGTCTGCAATATTGTATTTGGCGATCGCCGCCAGCGTGTCGCCGCCGCCGGCAATCGAAAAGCCCTTGGAGCCTGCGATCGCCTGCGCCAGGCGCTGCGTGCCGTGACTGAATTGATCGAATTCAAACACACCGACCGGACCGTTCCAGACAATCGTGCCGGCCTTGGCAATCTGCGCCGCCAGAATCTCGGCGGTTTCAGGGCCGATATCGAAAATCATGTCATCGTCGGCCACTTCGTTGGCTCGCTTGACCGTCGCTACCGCATCGGCAGCGAAGGCCTTCCCGCACACCACGTCGACCGGGATCGGCACCGTTGCGCCGCGTTTGGACATGATCTCGATGATCGCGCGCGCCTCATTCAGCAAATCCGGCTCGACCAGCGATTTGCCGATCTTCAAGCCGGACGCCAGCATGAACGTATTGGCGATACCGCCGCCGACGATCAGATTATCGACTTTATCGGATAAGGCCTTCAGAATCGATAACTTGCTGGATACCTTGGAGCCGGCCACGATCGCCACCATCGGGCGGGCCGGCGCCGACAGCGCCTTGCCCAATGCGTCCAGCTCGGCGGCCATCAGCGGGCCGGCGCAAGCGATGGGTGCGAATTTGGCGATGCCGTAGGTAGTGGCTTCAGCACGATGCGCGGTACCGAAAGCGTCGTTCACATACACATCGCAAAGCGCGGCAATCTTCCTGGACAGCGCATCTTCATTTTTTTTCTCGCCGGGATTAACCCTGCAGTTTTCCAGCAAAACGACCTGGCCGGGCGCCACATCGACGCCATCTACCCAATTCTGTTTGAGCGTTACCGGCCGCCCCAGCAGCTCGGATAGACGCTTCGCCACCGGAGCCAGTGAATCTTCTGGGCGCAATGTGCCTTCGGTCGGGCGTCCCAGATGAGAGGTAATCATCACCGCGGCGCCGGCCGCCAAAGCCTGTTGAATTGCCGGAATTGACGCCTTTATGCGGGTATCTTCGGTAATATTGCCGGTTTTATCCTGTGGGACGTTCAAATCCGCCCGAATAAACACCCGTTTTCCTTGCAGCAGATTAGCTGCGATCAGATCGCTCAGTCGCTTAAAAGTCATTGTAGCCAGAAAGGTTATGCAGAAAAAAGCGTATTTTACTCTACCGCCAGAGTGAAATAACCGTTTTGGCCTCGATTGCCAAATCACCGCCTCCGTACTTGCCGCCAGCCGTCCGGCCCGCCATGCTTCCAGGCGCGCATTCGACAGATGCGCTTTAAGACAGCGCGAATCCGTTAGAATTGCGTTTCAGCGCCGGCATGCGATTCGCCGGCAACGCTGGCCTCATCTAATTCATCTGGAGTAAACAATATGGCAATGGACGACCTCGACGGCAAAATCTGGAAAGATGGCGCATTAATCGACTGGCGCGACGCAAAAATCCACGTGCTGACCCATAGCCTGCACTACGGCATGGCTGTTTTCGAGGGCGTGCGCGCCTATCAGACCGAGCAGGGCAGCGCAGTATTCCGCCTGCAGGAGCACACCAAACGCCTGTTCAATTCCGCCAAGATTTTCCAGATGCAGGTGCCGTTCGACATGCAAACCATCGTCGACGCCCAATTGGAAGTATTGCAAGCCAACAAGCTGGAATCGGCTTATATGCGCCCGCTGATCTGGATCGGCTCCGAAAAAATGGGCATTTCGGCCAAAGGCAATAAAGTCCACGTGGCGATCGCCGCCTGGCCATGGGGCGCCTACCTCGGCGACGACGGCCTCAATAAGGGCATCCGCGTCAAAACCTCTTCATTCAGCCGGCACCACGTCAACGTGTCGATGGTGCGCGCCAAAGCCAGCGGCTATTACATCAACTCCATCCTCGCCAATCAGGAAGCGCTGACCGACGGCTACGACGAAGCGCTGCTGCTCGACACCGACGGCTACGTTTCCGAAGGCTCCGGCGAAAACGTCTTCATCGTCAAGAACGGCAAGCTGTATACACCGGACCTGGCATCCTGCCTGGACGGCATCACCCGCGATGCGGTCGTCACAATGGCCCGCGACCTCGGCTTCGAAGTCAGCGAAAAACGCATCACGCGCGACGAAATGTACTGCTGCGACGAAGCGTTCTTCACCGGCACCGCTGCCGAAATCACACCGATCCGCGAACTCGACAACCGCCCAATCGGCGATGGCAAGCGCGGCCCGATCACAGCCCAGATTCAAGCATTGTTTTTCGACGTCGTCAAAGGCAAGCAAGCCAAATACAAACACTGGCTGACGCCCTACTGACCGGTTTCTTTAACGTTAATGCCTTTCCACCGTCTTTACCGGAGAACTTCATGAGCACCACCCCAAGCCCTGCCGTCGAACTGGACACCAAGGATCTGCCTGCGTTTTGCCCGAATCCGAACATGCCGCACTGGTCGTCGCACCCTCGCGTCTTTCTGGAAATCGACGCACACGGCCATGCCAAATGTCCGTATTGCGGCACCGAATACCAGATGAAAGCAGGCGCAGTCGTTCATTCTCACTAAACGCGACGCCCATAAGGAGCCGCCATGCCACGCGCCAAACAAATACACGGATCGCCGGATGACATCGAATCGGCTTACTACGACGCCCTGAGCCGGGCCGACATCAACGCGCTGATGCTGTTGTGGGCCGACGATGAAGAAATCGTCTGCATCCATCCCAGCGCACCGCGCCTGATCGGCCACGACGCCATCCGCGCTTCATGGGAATCGATCTTCGCGCATGGCGGCCTGCTGATTCATCCGCAGCGTTTGCACACCACACACAACGTCATGTGCGCCGTGCACAACCTGGTCGAAAACGTGCATCGCGAAAACCACACCGCCATCGACGTCCACGTGCTCGCCACCAACGTCTATCTGAAGACAGCGCACGGCTGGCGCATGGTGATTCATCACGCGTCGGTCGCCGAAGGCAGCGCACCGACCGAACATATCGGCGCATCGGTGCTGCATTAGTGAACTGTAAAGGCTCTAACAGAGTCTTACCGAGTATCACCCGGCATTGATCGCCGGATCACTTTTCGAGGCCATCATCGACTCGCCCCTGTCCTCAATGTCGTACATGGCATACAGCGCTCCGCGCTGGCTGCCAGGCGGCCATTTGCAAACCATTTATCCCGCGCTATGCGTGCCCAGGCCGGCCATCACCTATCGCCGCGAACGCTGGATTGCGCCCGACAACGATTTCATCGATATCGACTTCATCGACGGCCAGCCGGGCCAGCCGCTGTTGGTTCTGTTCCACGGCCTGGAAGGTTCATCGGACAGCCATTACGCCCGCGCCATGATGGCCACCGTGGCGGCAATGGGATGGTCCGGAGCGGTGCCGCACTTCCGCGGCTGCTCCGGCGAAATCAACCTGGCGCCGCGTTTCTATCATTCCGGCGATGCTGAAGAAATTGACTGGATCATGCATAAGTTGGCGGTATACGCCAAGCGCACGGGGGCCGGCAAACTATTCGCCACCGGCATCTCGCTGGGCGGCAATGCCTTGCTGCGCTGGCTCGGCGAATCGCAACACCACGCTGAAATCGTCGATGCCGCCTGCGCCATTTCGGCCCCGCTCGATCTGGCCGGCGGCGGCGTTGCACTGAGCAAAGGTTTCAACCGCTTCTATGCGCAAAATTTCCTGCGCACCATGCGCGCCAAATCGCTGTCGAAACTGGAGCAATTCCCCCGCCTGTTCGACCGCGAAAAATTACTGCTGGCGCGCGATTTGTACAGCTTCGACAATATCGTCACCGCGCCGCTGCATGGTTTCCGCGACACCGACGATTACTGGAATCGCGCCAGCGCCAAACACGTGCTCGGCGACATCACCGTGCCGACGCTGGTATTGAACGCGCGCAACGACCCCTTCCTGCCGCCGCAGCATCTGCCGCAAAGCGCCGCACCGTCGGTACGGCTGGCGTATCCGGAAGAAGGCGGCCACGTCGGCTTCATGTCCAGCCGCCCCATCGGGCCGGCCGGATTGCTGGGCTGGCTGCCGCAGCAAACCCTTCATTTCCTGCAAGACGCGCCGCAAGCTAATGGCATCGCAAAACCTCACACTACTCACGTCTCTCAACGCCATGGATGAAATCGTAGCGCAATCGCTGAAGAAATGGCCGAACGTTCCGCACTGCTATGGCTGGCTGGCGCTGGACGCACGCGGCAATTGGCGCATGCGCGACCAGTCGACGCAGGATCAAAATCTGCCGGGCGACAAAATCGTGCATACGGCCCTGATCGGATTCATCAATCGCAACTACGATTGCGACGCGCAAGGGCGCTGGTATTTCCAGAATGGCCCGCAACGGGTGTATATCGATCTGGAACTGACGCCGTATATTGCACGCACCGACCCCGAGCATGGTTTTGTGCTGCACACCGGCGCCGTTATCGATCGTATCGATAGTATCTGGTTCAGCGAAAGCGGACGTTTTTTGCTGGGATTTTCCGATGGGCGCAGGCGAACTATCGCGGCGCTGGACGATCGCGATCTGGCGCAATGCCTGCCGGCGTTGACCATCGGCGGCAAGGCGGTCCACGATGTCCAACTGATGGAGTGGATGGAGGGTGGCAGCGAAATCCTGGCATTGCGCCGGGTAGATCACGCGATACCGGTGCAGCGCATCGTCCAGGCAGACATCGCGCAACGTTTTCATTTCGTGTTGCGGCCGCAAGCGGATTTCGCGCCGGTCAAATAAAAGCAAAATGCTATGATATCGGCTGCTCTGGCTATCCCTCTTTCTTCCTCTTATTTGCCACCTTATGACGACTCCTAAAACAAGCTCAAATACGTCACCCGTTTCCGCCACTTCCGGCGCCGGCTTGAATCATTTTGACGGTGCCGGACAAGCGCATATGGTGGATGTCGGCGATAAAGCGGATACACAACGCATTGCCATCGCCAGCGGCGTGATCCGCATGCAGCCGGCCACGTTGAAAATTATCACCGAAGGCAGCGCGAAAAAAGGGGATGTGCTGGGTATCGCGCGCATCGCTGCAATCATGGCGACCAAGCGCACCAGCGATTTGATCCCTTTATGCCATCCGCTGGCGCTAACGCACGTGTCGGTTGAGTTTGATGTCGATGCGGCCGCGAACAGCATTCGTTGCACCGTGGAAGTGCGGACAATTGGGAAGACCGGCGTGGAGATGGAAGCGTTGACTGCAGTGCAGGTTGGCTTGCTGACTATTTACGATATGTGCAAGGCGGTGGATCGGGGCATGGTGATGGGGGATGTGCGGGTGTTGGAGAAGCATGGCGGGAAATCGGGAGATTGGAGCGCGACAGCTTAAGCCATTGGATTTGAATTGATTTTATAAATTATTCTATTTCTCCTGGCCCGGCCCGATTTGATGTGGCGCCGGCGACATATTCCCGAGCAGTCCAGGCCCGATGTCTCGCAGTAGCGCGATGGAACCGGCTGGCGTCAGATGTATGTAATCGCTAATCAGGATTTGCCCACGGCCTGGTCCGGTTCGCGTTTCGCAGCCATCCTGATTGCAGAGCGCGCGATAAATCGATATATACGGAACACCCAATTGTGTGGCTGCCGCCAGCATCCGTTGGTCTGCTTCTGCAGTGGCGGCAGCCAAGCCGAACCGCGTATATTTTGGCAAGATTTCATGGAATTTCCGCCAATACAGCCAGTAAATTTTTGGTAATATTTCGTGCCATTCCGGCGTTGGTCCCGCGATAACGAATCGCGTAATTCCCGCCCGGCGCAACGCAGCGACAGTGCCGCTAATTTTCGCCGCGTCAGTCGCTGCCCATTTTCCGGTCATGACTACCAGGTCAGGTCGCTCTTTCTGAATTTTTGCAAGTATGTTCTGGTGAATTTCCGCACAGCGCTCATTCCTGGCATCTGCGCCTAACAATGGCGGGCAGTTTCCTGCCGCATACTCGGCAATTCGAAAATCATACTGCCGCTGCAGACTGCGCAGCCCCGGATATAAAGCAGCTGCTGTCGAGTCCCCCCACAAAAAGACCAGCGGCCTGGTTCCAGACTCGGTACATGACGCGACAAACATATCGACATTGTCGGCATCCTCCAGGAAGCAACTGTGGGTGCGCCAGCCGTTGTCGATGTTTGATTGATCGCCGGCGAATTGTTCAACCATATATGCCAGCCGGAAACTCAATCCATCCCGTTGATAGGTCTTGAACCCCAGCAGGCCGACAACAGTCATCGCCAGCACGAGCATTGGCACTGTCCACACATTGCGCTTGCCGAAGCGAATCGGCATCTCTACCAGCCAATAGGACATCCAGGCAAGAACGACCCCCGCCAGAATCGCTAGCAGCCGAACGGACCAGGCTGGCGTTTCACCGGCTTGCAACCGGGAAAAAACCAGCAACGGCCAATGCCACAAATAAAGCGGAAAACTGATTAGCCCTGCCCATACCAGAAGCCTGGTGTTGAGAATGCGACGATTAATGGCGCTATCGGGGCCCGCGGAGATCAGCAGGCATGCTCCGCAGGTCGGCAGCAATGCTTCCCAACCCGGGTAACCTTGCTGTCCACGGAACAGGATAAGGGAAAGCACGATCATGAGCGCGCCGGCCGCTCCTGAAAAATTGGCATTTCGAGAAGGAACGCCCTGTTTATTGATGTGCCGATAGGCCAGGCTGCAGCCGATCATCAGCTCCCAAAATCGTGTGAACGGCGAGTAAAAATCCGCCGTGGGGTTGGTGTGCGCCAAGGCAATATTAAGGGCGAACGATGCAACACCCACGCCGACGATCGCAAACAGCGGATTGATGCGCCATCGATGGGATGCCCACAGCATCAGCGGCCAGAACACATAGAACTGTTCTTCAACGGCCAGCGACCACAGATGCAACAGTGGCTTGGTCTCCGCCGAAAGGTCGAAATAGCCCGCCTCGCTCCATAATGCAAAGTTGGAGACAAAAGACGCGCCTGCCGCGATATGTTTGCCGAGTTCTTTGTATTCGGTGTCTATCAGGTTGAACCAACCGAAGACATAGGAAGCCGCCAGCACCAGCAATACCGAGGGAAAAATGCGCTTGATACGCCTGGCGTAAAAATCGAGAAACGAGAAGCGGCCTTCACTTAATTGAAGAAGGAGGATTGAGCCGATCAGGTAGCCGGAGATGACAAAAAAAATATCGACGCCGACAAAGCCGCCCGGCAGGACGCCGGGAAACGCATGAAAAATAACGACGGCCAGGACAGCAATTGCCCTGAGGCCATCGATGTCGGGACGATAAGATAATCCGATGGGCCGGGCATTGAGATTTTTAAAGCTTTTGCGGATACTTGCCGCATCATCAATGATCTTGCCTGCTTTTAATTGTGGTGTGACGCGCATTAAAATTGCAGATCGTAAATACAAGTCAAATGAAAGTAAAGCAGGATTTTTAATTGCAAAAAAAATACCGCTCTCAAATGTGAAGAGCGGCGGGAGCGATCGGCAGCAGCGAGGGGACGCAGAGCGCCGCCGGCAGCACTGCGCGCAGTTTTGGCAACAGGCATGGACTGACAGTAAAATGCGAAATGCTATGACCTTAACGCAAACCCGAACGCAAACCGGGGGCAAATCCGGCGCTACGGCGGATGTGAGAGTGTTTGCGAAGCAGGGAAATAACGAAAAAACATTTGTGCATCCCAACCCCGAGGTAAATTTGAACAACAATAAATTTTCGGCCGAAGAAATTGCCTCTGTATACAAAGTGATCCGGGAACGCCGCGACATGCGTCATTTTGTTCCTGCACCGCTTGAAGAAGGCCAATTGGCGCGCTTCATTCAGGCGGCGCACATGGCGCCAAGCGTCGGGCTGATGCAACCCTGGCGATTCATCCGCATCACCGATCCTCAATTGCGCACTGCCATCCAGGAACATGTCGAAAGCGAACGTATTGCAACGGCCGATGCATTGGGACAACGCGCCGATGCATTCATGCGGCTTAAAGTCGAAGGAATTCTTTCCTGCGCCGAGCTGCTGGTTGTCGGCCTGATCGACCACAGAGAACGGTTTATATTCGGTCGCCGCACCATGCCGGAAATGGATTTGGCTTCGGCGACGTGCGCAATACAAAATATGTGGCTGGCCGCCAGGGCTGAAGGGATTGGGATGGGATGGGTATCGCTATTCGACCCGGTACGGTTGCGCGATATATGCCGGATGCCGGAGGGAAGCCAGCCGATTGCCGTGCTGTGCATAGGCAATGTCGAAGCGTTTTACGAAGCGCCGATGCTGGAAATCGAAAATTGGGACAAGCGGAAACCTGTCAGCGAGATTTGTTTTGAGAATGTCTGGGGGGCGGAGGGAAATCAAGCATAGATGTAAAGACGCCGCGCCGGGGTCATGAATCATTCCTTAAAATGGCGCTTCTCATATTCCACCATTTCCAGCGGTGGAAATTTTATGTTCGATGTAAGGTAGTAAAGGTAAGCTTTAAGCTCTATCCAGCCAGGCGTGCCGCCGCCGCTTTTGATGATGGAGTCCGCCTCCTCATGGCATGTTTTGCCATTAATCTTCCCTTTATGCACTTGAAGCGTTTTGGCCCGTTCGCCGTTATCACGGAAATTGTCGAACACCACGGCAGCCTTTCCTGCTTCCCGGATGGGATCTCCACAAATATCGCAGTACAAAGTCGGGGTATTTATTCCATCTACGTTTAATATTTCAAACATGGGATCTCCACGAATACCAGATAATATTTGGCGAACCAGAACATTAGAGTACGTGGAAAAGATAAATACAAGACACCAGATGATTAAATTGGCTTATTACCCCAAAAAAAATGCCGGATTAGATCATGCCGGCTTCGATAGCCGTGTCATTGTCAATTCGCAAGCACGTATCGCTTTACCCTTCGTTAACATATTGCCCGCTCCGGTGTAAATAGGAGCACCTGGCTGGATGCTGCCGGCAATCTTGAATTGCCATCGCCGATCGGGGGTTTCAAGTCTGAATCCCTCGCCCTTCAACTCAAGCATGTTGTTTGTAATTTGCCCGGTGAGCGTTTCCGCAACTTTTGCCGTGAGCCGATGAATAGTCACCAAATTGCCACTAACTTCCATGGCAAATTTAGCCTGGTACGCAACGCTACGCGCATCTTTGCCCTCGCGTGCATCACACGACATCAAGCCCGTCCATCTTTCAGCGCCATTCGCGGACGGCGTCTCATGCAGGTTTTCCGCCCGGTCCACAGTATCTCTCTGAGGTTGCTGCGCGGCGGCCGGTACTGCGCTTGGCACAACCGGAGCGGGAGCGGGACTGCCTGCAATTGTATTGCTGGTGCCGAAGCCGGTATAACTCAATTCCAGCAGATCATCTTTTGCGTTCTCCGGATACATCACATCGGCATTCATATGCCCGACGAATACGCCCATTTCCACGGATGTCTTAACGTATTTGATTTCGCGTTCAGCGAGATTGACAGAGCGTTTGGTTTCAACTTCGGTCGTCAAACTAACCACGTGTATGCCAGGCGCCCTATCGACATAGAAGAAGCCACCGCGTCTGGAATCGCCAACTTTCACGCCATCGAGCATGATCGATGGTTGAACGGCGGCGCCAATCACACTGGACATGCGATAAAAAAAGATGCGCCCTTTGTCTGCCGGTACCGGCGGAATGGAAGACATCATATCTTTGTATTTGGTCCCGGATGCAGCACAGCCGGTCAATACAACAACTAGGCAAATAATGATTATTTTTATCAGTCGCATCGTGCGCTACCCCATGAAGCCAATCTGTTTTAATTTTATGTTCCAGCGATCTTATCCGATACATCGTGCCGAATCAAACCGGATTTTTATTATCGATATCGCGTCGGCACAGTGTGTAAAGATTAAATAATCACACTAAATGGCGCGGATTTTCTGTGCTAAATTAACTTTCAATTTCAACAACTCAGTCTAATAAAAATTTATGTCGGCCCTGTTACCCCAAAACAGAAAGTTACTCGACGAAAACATGCATAAGAAATCCTGGAGAAGTAAGTGAAGAAACTATTACTGGCCCTGCTGCTGTCCATGATTTCGCTGCAGCCGGTCATTGCTGCCGAGCCCGATGCCGGCAATGCTGCGCCCACCGACGAATCCATCTCGGAACTGATGACCGTCACGGGCATGAAAGCCCTGCTCGACAACGTCGTGCAGCAAACCGATACCTCGATGCAGGCCAAGATCCTGCAATCGCTTTCTGGTCATGCGGTCACGGGTGAACAAAGGGTGATCCTGGATGACATGCGGAACAAAATGATCGGCATGATGAAGCAGACGATGTCGTGGGATGTGCTGTCGCCCAAGTACGCAGCGATCTATAAAAAGACCTTCACCCAGGAGGAAATCGACGGCATGCTGGCGTTTTATAAAACACCGGCCGGGAAAGCGGTGATTACCAAGATGCCGGCCGTCACGCAATATTCCATGCAATTGACGCAAGCCCTGATGGCCGACCTGATGCCGAAGATCATGAAAATACAACAAGACAGTATCGCGAAATTAAAGGCCGCTGCAGAAAAACAAAAACGCCAGCCATCGACGATAGCCAGCGCTTCTTGAATTACGTTTGAATGACGTTTGAACTACATTTAAGCCACGTCCCGATGACGTGGCTTAATTATGTGGCTTCATTACATCGAACGACAGCTTAGCGGCAATTCGCCGGTGCAAAACGGGCCGGCAAACTGCCTGCCGCGAATACCTTGTTATCGATTGCGCCGGTAGCCGGCACCGCTGCCTTGGTGGCGCCCTGCGCCGCGCATTGCCATTGGATGCCGCTATCGGTGATGGTCGGCGTCAATGTCAACGTTTTATCCTTGTCGACATTCTGGCTATAGGTAATTGTCACCACGCCGCCGATGCCATCGGTCATCGGCGTGGCGGTAATGTTCCGGACGTTCTGCGTCGGCACAAAATCCATTAAAGCCAGTTGCGCCGCCGTAAAGGTATTGTTGCTGCCCGTTGCCGCTTCTTCCACCGCCAGTTTGTACGGCGCCGCCAGATTCAGGCCTTCCGTCACACGGGTGCGTGTCATGTAATTGCGTAGCTGCGGAATGGCAATGGTCGCCAGAATGCCGATGATCGCCAATACCATCATCAATTCGATCAGGGTAAATCCGAGCGACTTCGAATAAGGCGTCTGCCGAGGCTGCTGTTGATTACCGGACAGAACCGGAGCCGGGTTTTTTACTGCATTCATGATGCCATCCTAAGAAAATTTTTCTGCGTCGCGCATTATAGCGGTGGCCGGACGCTCTGGACCCTGTTAGATGTCATTAGCACCGGCCGCCCTTTTTATGCCTGTTCTGCGACACTTGCCCTGCGCCTGGCCAGATACTTCCCGGCGATGACCACGAATATTCCCAGCACAACGCCAGGCAGGCTCATGTGCAAGCCGATGCCCGGTACGGTGAAGTCGCTGGCTATCGGCAGGTTGGCAAGCAGCCATGGCGAGACTGCGGAATCGCTGAAGATCATGCCGCCGGCCAGATAACCGAGTAGTGCCGCACCGAAAGTGATAATGATCGGGAAGCGCTCCATCAAGCCCAATACCAGCGTACTGCCCCAGATGATGATCGGTATGCTGACCAGAATCCCGAATACCACCAGCGCGAATTGATGCTCGCCCGCGGCTTGCGAGGCGGCACTGGCCACTGCCAGCACGTTGTCCACGCTCATGACCAGATCGGCGACGATAATGGTTTTGATGGCGCTGATCAAACGGTCGCTGCCGGCGATGTCGCCGTGCTCGTCATCGTCCGACAGCAATTTGACGCCGATCCATAACAGCAACAAGCCGCCGACCATTTTGACGAACGGCAAATCCAGCAGGGTCACGGCAAATGCGATAAGCACGATACGGATACCGACTGCGCCGAAGGTGCCCCAGAGAATGCCGCGCGTACGCATCCGCGGCGGCAGATTACGGCAGGCCAGCGCGATCACGATCGCGTTATCGCCCCCCAACAGCAGATCGATCAAAATGATCTGCCCGACCGCGACCCAGTTCAAATGTATTAAAAAGTCCATCTTGCTCCTTTGTTCACCGCGGCAATAAGCGGTGCGTAGCCGGTATTCTAATTGCCATAGCGATACCAACGCCAGTTTTCCAGGATTTAGCGCAAAAAAAAGGAGAGCCGCCTCGGCTCTCCTTCGTTATTTGCCGTAAAACCGCCTACAGCATTTTCTTCAGCAAACGCGCCATTTCGGACGGGTTCTTGGTCACTGTAATGCCGCAGGCTTCCATGATGTCCAGTTTGGCTTGCGCAGTATCGGCGCCACCGGAAATCAACGCACCGGCGTGGCCCATGCGTTTGCC
>DASYCG010000024.1:0-19950 GCA_036500325.1 Herbaspirillum sp.
CCGGCCATATCGGCTTGCAATTCCGTTATGCATTTTAAGATATAACGAACATCTGCGGTCGACGTGAAACGTAAAGTAAAAATTAAGTCACACTCGGAAACAATAAGAAACAAATAAGAAACAGTGGGACATGAGCAGGACACGCATTCGAACTAAAATCGCGTATCGGCTGGCTTTGACGGAATTTGGAGGATCAGGCAGTGCATAAAAACAGCGACGGCAACGTAAAAGGAGATGGCTGTTGATCAGCCTGCCGGGAACCTTAAGGGTTATCGACCTATCATCATCATGGTTCGCATGCGATGATGGCGCAGGTTGGCGCAAGTTTGCATGAAAACCATAGGGGCGTCAGTGTCAGCGATGGGAGCGCAGGCCTTATACTGCGTGTCTCCTGCAAGCAATGTAAAACAAAATTAATGAAGTCCATTTATCCCGGGAATTTCCATGTCTGACACCCTCACACCTGACCGCAGTCGCGGCCGTGGCGCGCGGCGCATCGCAATTATCGTTTCTCTGCTGTTGATCGTTTTACTTGCATTCTGGTGGTACCGGCATCATCAAAATGCCAAGGCAACCGCAGCCGCGGCTGCCGCACGGGGCGGGGCTGCCGTCGCCGTGGGCGCTGCAACGGTAATCAAACACGATGTGGAACTGGAACTGCAGTCGCTCGGCACGGTTACCTCGACTTTCACCGTGACGGTGCATAGCCGGGTCGACGGTCAACTGGACAAGGTGCATTTCAGTGAGGGCCAATTGGTCAAACAGGGCCAGTTGCTGGCTGAACTCGATCCCCGCCCCTATCAGGCTGCGTTGACGCAAGCGCAGGGCCAATTGCTGCGCGACCAGGCATTGCTGCAAAATGCCGTTCTCGATCTGGCGCGCTACCGTCAATTGCAGGAGCAGAATTCGATCGCCAAACAGATCGTCGATACCCAGGCTTCGCTGGTCCAGCAATATCAGGGCACCGTCAAAGTGGACCAGGGTACCGTGGACAATGCGCGCCTGCAGCTCGAATACAGCCGCATCACGGCGCCGGTGGCGGGCCGCGTCGGCTTGCGCCAGATCGATCCGGGCAATATCGTGCATGCCGGCGATACCAACGGCGTCGTCATCATTACGCAAAACCAGCCGATCAATGTGCTTTTTTCGGTACCGGAAGTCAGCCTGGGCCAAGTGCTGCAGGCAATTGGCCAGAACAGTTCGCTGGCGGTCGAAGCTTGGGATCGGAATAATTCGAAAAAACTGGCCGACGGCAAATTGCTGGCAATCGACAATCAACTCAATACACTCACCGGCACGGTCAATCTGAAAGCCCGCTTTGCGAACGACCAGCAACAACTGTTCCCGAACCAGTTCATCAACGTGCATCTGCAACTCGGCGCACAACACGATGCGCTGACCGTACCGACGGTCGCGCTGCAATTGGGCACCGCAGGCAGCTATGTCTATGTAGTCAAGGATGATCAGACCGTCACCATCGCCAAGGTCAAGCCCGGTCCCATTTCCGGCAACGACTCCATCATCGAACAGGGCCTGCAGCCCGGCCAGAAAGTGGTGATCGACGGCCTCGATAAATTGCGCGAAGGCTCCAAGGTCAAAGTGATCGACCGCGTAGCCCAGAATAATGCGGCAGCAGCCGCGGCGGCGACGCCCGCCAAGGGCAAGGGCCGCCGCCGTCAAGGTGGCGCGAATTCCGCCGAAAATTCAGTTGAGAAGCCTGCAGGCAAACCGGCTGAAGGCGGCCAGGCCGCCGCGCCCGCTGCGGGCTCGGCGGCAGCAACGCCCGGCGCCTCCGCTTCAGCGCCCGCCAAGTAAGCGCAGGGAACCGCATGAATCCATCCCGCGCCTTTATCCTGCGGCCGGTCGCTACCACCTTGATGATGGTGGCGATTTTGCTGACCGGCCTGTTCGCCTGGCGCCTGTTGCCGGTATCCGCTTTGCCGGAAGTCGATTACCCGACCATTCAGGTAGTTACCCTTTATCCGGGCGCCAGTCCGGAAGTGATCACTTCATCGATTACCGCGCCTTTGGAGCGCCAGTTCGGCCAGATGCCGGGCTTGAACGAAATGTCGTCCACCAGTTCCGGCGGCGCATCGGTCATCACGCTGCAATTCAGCCTGGAGCTGACGCTGGATGTGGCCGAGCAGGAAGTACAGGCCGCCATCAATGCCGGCGGCAATCTGCTGCCGACCGATTTGCCGAATCCGCCCATCTATAACAAGGTCAATCCGGCCGATACGCCGATCATGACGATTTCGGTCAGCTCGCCGACCTTGCAGTTGACCAAGCTGGAAGACCTGGTCGATACCCGGCTGGCGCAAAAAATATCGCAAGTACCCGGCGTCGGGCTGGTCAGCATCAGCGGCGGCCAGCGGCCGGCGGTGCGCATCCAGAGCAATACAAAAGCCCTGGCCGCGCTCGGTCTCACGCTGGAAGACATCCGCACCGCCATTTCCAGCGCCAACGTCAATCAGGCCAAAGGCAGTTTCGACGGCCCCTTGCAGGCATCGACGGTCGACGGCAACGATCAGTTGAAATCGGCCGAGGAATACAAGAACGTCGTTATTGCCTATAAGGATGGCGCCCCGGTACGCTTGCGCGACGTGGCCGCAGTGGTCGATTCCGCTGAAAATACGCGCTTGGCGGCCTGGGCCGGCTCTACGCCCGCGATCATTCTGAATGTGCAGCGCCAACCCGGCGCCAATGTGATCCAGGTCACCGACGCCATCAAGAAACTGCTGCCGCAGCTCAGCAGCAATCTGCCCGGCGCAGTCGACGTCAAAGTGTTGAGCGATCGCACCGTGACGATTCGTGCCTCCGTCAAAGATGTCGAATTCGAATTGATGCTGGCAATTGCGCTGGTGGTGCTGGTGATCTACCTGTTCCTGCGCAATGTGCCGGCGACCATCATCCCCGCGGTGGCCGTGCCCTTGTCGCTGATCGGCACTTTCGGCGTGATGTATCTGACCGGTTTTTCGATCAACAATCTGACGCTGATGGCGCTGACCATCGCCACCGGCTTTGTGGTCGACGATGCGATTGTGATGATCGAAAATATCAGCCGCTATATCGAAAAAGGCGAAAAGCCGCTGGCGGCTGCGCTCAAGGGGTCCGAGCAGATCGGCTTTACCATTATTTCGCTGACGATTTCCCTGATTGCCGTGCTGATTCCATTATTGTTCATGGGCGACGTGGTGGGACGCCTGTTCCGCGAGTTTGCCATTACGCTGGCGATCTCGATTCTGATTTCTGCCGTCATTTCGCTGACGCTCACGCCGATGATGTGCGCGCGTTTGCTCAAGCACACGCCGGAAGAAAAACAGTCCCGCTTTTATCATGCCAGCCAGCGCTTTTTCGATCGCGTCATCTCGGAATATGGCCGCGCCCTGACCTGGGTACTGGATCGCCAGAGAGCGACATTGCTGGTCGCACTGGGAACGCTGGTACTGACCGCCCTGCTCTATCTGGTGGTGCCTAAGGGCTTTTTCCCGCTGCAGGATACCGGCGCAATCCAGGGCATCAGCGAAGGCTCGCAGGCGATATCGTTCGATGCCATGTCGAAACAGCAAGCAGCGCTTGCGGCCAGCCTGATGCAGGATCCGGCAGTCGATAGCCTGTCGTCCTTCATCGGCGTCGACGGCGTCAATACCTCGCTCAACAACGGCCGCGTGCTGATCAATCTGAAAGCCAAGGATCAGCGCGACGATATCCGTACCGTGCTGGCGCGTCTGCAACGGCGCGCCGACGACATGCCGGGCATGTCGCTGTATCTGCAACCGGTGCAGGATCTGAGTATCGACAGCAGCGTCAGCCGCACCCAATACCAGTTCACGCTGCAATCGACCAATCCCGACGACCTGTCGGAGTGGGTGCCGAAACTGGTGCGGCGCCTGCAAAAAGTGCCGGCGCTGGCCGATGTCGCCAGCGATCTGCAGGACAAGGGCTTGCAGGCGTATGTCAATATCGACCGCGATACTGCATCCCGTCTCGGCGTCACCACTGCCGCCATCGACAATGCGCTCTACAACGCATTCGGCCAACGCCTGATCTCAACCATTTTTACGCAGACCAATCAATACCGGGTAGTGCTGGAAGTGGCGAAGCAGGACCGCGCCGGCCCGATGTCGCTGAAAGGACTTTACGTGCCGACGCTGGCCGGCGGACCGGTGCCGCTGGACGCGGTGGCCACCATCGAGCAACGCAACACCTCGCTGACCATCAATCATCTGGGGCAGTTTCCGACGGCAACCATTTCTTTCAACCTGACCAAGGGTTCTTCGCTGGGGGATGCGGTGGACGACGTTCGCGACGTGCAAACCGAACTTGGCGTACCGTCCAGCATCAACATCAATTTCCAGGGTGCGGCGCTGGCGTTCCAGGCATCGCTCAGTAATACGCTATGGCTGATCCTGGCCGCGATCGTCACCATGTATATCGTTCTGGGCGTGCTGTACGAAAGCTATATCCATCCGATCACGATCTTGTCCACGCTGCCGTCGGCCGGTATCGGCGCGTTGCTGGCGATGCTGTTGACCGGCACCGAACTGAGCGTGATTGCGATCATCGGCATTATTCTGCTGATCGGCATCGTCAAAAAGAACGCGATCATGATGATCGACTTCGCGCTGGTAGCCGAACGCGAGCAAGGCATGTCGCCGCGCGATGCGATTCATCAAGCCTGCCTGCTGCGATTCAGGCCCATCCTGATGACGACCATGGCGGCCTTGCTCGGTGCATTGCCGCTGATGCTCGGCGGCGGCATGGGCTCGGAATTGCGCCAGCCGCTGGGTATTGTGATGGTCGGCGGCTTGCTGGTCAGCCAGGTGCTGACCCTGTTCACGACGCCGGTGATCTATTTGAGTTTCGACCGTCTGGCGCGGCGCTTCCGCCCTAAGACTACGCCAGACACGCCAATCGTCAGCACCCGGGAGGCCGACGCATGATTCCGTACGCCGTCTTTATCCGGCGGCCGATTGCTACCACCTTGTTGACGCTGGCCATTTTTCTGGCCGGCGCTTTGGCATTCCAGCTATTGCCGGTGTCGCCGCTGCCGCAAGTCGATTATCCGACTATTTCGGTCAGCGCCAGATTGCCCGGCGCCAGTCCGGAAACCATGGCCGCCACCGTGGCCACTCCGCTGGAACGCGCGCTGGGCCGTATCGCCGGCGTCTCTGAAATTACCTCGTCGAGCTCACTCGGATCGAGCCGGGTTACCCTGCAATTCGATCTGAACCGCGATATCAACGGCGCGGCGCGCGATGTGCAGGCGGCGATCAACGCGGCCCGATCGCTGCTGCCGTCCGGCATGCCGTCGAATCCGACCTATCGCAAGGTCAATCCGGCCGATGCGCCGATCATGATCATCGCGCTGACCTCCGATTCGCTCACGCGCGGCCAGATGTATGACGCCGCCGACACCATTCTCGGACAGAAATTCCTGCAGGTCGAAGGCATCGGCGATGTCAGCATCGGCGGCGGCTCGCAGCCGGCGGTGCGGGTCGAAATCAATCCGATGCAACTGAATCATTACGGCATCGGCCTGGAAACCGTGCGCAACGCCATCACCACCACCAATGCCAACCGGCCTAAAGGTTTTCTGTCGGATGACGAACATAACTGGCAGATCCAGGCCAACGATCAGGCCAAGCTGGCCAGCGACTATCTGCCGCTGATCGTCAGTTACCAAAACGGTGCCGCGGTACGCATTGCCGATATCGCCGAGGTGAAAGACTCCGTGGTCGATGTCCGCAATGCCGGCCTGGTGGGCAAGCAGCCGGCGGTCATGATTATCCTGTTCCGGCAGCCCGGCGCCAACATCATCGAAACGGTCGATCGGGTCAAAGCGCTGCTGCCGCAATTGAGCGCATCGATTCCCGCCGCGATCAAAATGCAGGTGGCGATCGATCGCAGTCCGACTATCCGGGCTTCGTTAAGCGAAGTCGAACGGACGCTGGTGATTTCGATCGGGCTGGTCATCCTGGTAGTGTTTTTATTCCTGCGCAACGGCCGCGCCACCGCGATCCCGGCCATTACCGTGCCGGTCTCGCTGGTGGGCACGTTTGCCGTGATGTATCTGTGCGGCTTTTCGCTGAACAACCTGAGCCTGATGGCGCTGACCACCGCCACCGGCTTTGTGGTCGACGACACCATCGTGGTGCTGGAAAACATTTCACGCTATATCGAAGAAGGCATGGCGCCGAAAGAGGCCGCGCTGAAAGGCACGCAGGAAGTCGGCTTTACTGTGCTGTCGATGAGCATTTCGCTGATCGCCGTGTTTATTCCGATCCTGCTGATGGGCGGCATTATCGGCCGTCTGTTCCGTGAATTTGCGGTCACCTTGTCGGTCGCGATTCTGGTATCGCTGCTGGTGTCGCTGACAACCACGCCGATGTTATGCGCGAAATGGCTGAAAGCCCCGGATAAAAACAAAAAGCCGAGCCGCCTGTTTGTCGCCAGCGAACGCGCATTCAATGCCATGCACGGCGGCTATCGTCGCTCGCTGGGCTGGGCGCTGCGCCACGGCCCGCTGATGATGGTGATTCTGCTCGCCACGATTGTGTTGAATGTTTATCTGTATGTGGTGGTGCCGAAGGGTTTCTTCCCGCAACAGGACACCGGGCGTCTCAACGGCGCCATCAAGGCCGATCAGAGTATTTCCTTCCAGGCGATGCGGACCAAATTGCAGCGCTTCATCGATCTGGTCGCCAAAGACCCGGCGGTGGATCTGGTGATGGGCTTTACCGGCGGCGGCAGCCGCAACAGCGCCAGCCTGTTCGTCAGCCTGAAACCGTTATCCCAACGCAAGGAAAGCGCCGACCAGGTCATCGCGCGCCTCAGAAAATCATTGGCCGGCGAACCCGGCGCGCAATTGTTCCTGCAATCGGTGCAGGACATCCGTATCGGCGGCCGTGCCGGCAGCTCGCAATATCAATATACTTTGCAGGGCGACGATCTGAATGAGTTGCGCGCATGGGCGCCGAAAGTGCAAGTCGCACTGAGCAAGTTGCCGATGATTACCGACGTCGATACCGATCAGGAGGTCAAGGGTCAGCAGACCTCGCTGGTATTCGATCGCGATGCCATGGCCCGCCTCGGCATTACCCAGTCGCAAGTGGATTCGGTGCTCAACGACGCATTCGGCCAGCGCCAGGTTTCCACCATTTATAACGCGCTGAATCAATACCATGTGGTGATGGAAGTCGCGCCGCAGTATTGGCAAAGCGCCGAAGCGTTGAAGGACATTTATCTGCAGACGCCCGGCGGCCAGACCACGCCGCTTTCGGCAGTAGCGCACTGGGGGCCGACCAATACTTCGCTATCGGTGAATCATCAGGGCCAGTTCGCGGCGACCACGATATCGTTCAATCTGCCGCTGGGCGTGTCGTTGTCCGATGCCACCAAGGATATCGAGCAGGCCACCGCCGATATCGGCTTGCCGAGCTCGGTGCATGGCAGCTTCCAGGGCAATGCCAAGGCGTTCCAGGATTCGCTTTCCAGCCAGCCGCTGCTGATTGCCGCGGCGCTGATCGCGGTCTATATCGTGCTGGGCATGCTATATGAAAGCGTGGTGCATCCGATCACGATTCTGTCCACCCTGCCCTCGGCCGGCGTCGGCGCGTTGCTGGCATTGATAGCAACCGGCAGCGAATTCAATATCATTGCGTTGATCGGCGTGCTGTTGCTGATCGGGATTGTCAAGAAAAACGCGATCATGATGATCGATTTCGCGCTGACTGCCGAACGCGAACACAATTTGAAACCGGAAGAAGCGATTCTGCAGGCCTGCCTGCTGCGCTTCCGTCCGATCATGATGACGACGGCCGCAGCGCTGTTCGGCGCACTGCCGCTGGCGCTGGGCCACGGCGACGGCGCCGAAATGCGGATTCCGCTGGGTATTTCCATCGTCGGCGGCTTGTTGCTCAGCCAGTTGCTGACCTTGTACACCACGCCGATCGTCTATCTGTATATGGACCGTTTCCGTCTATGGTGCGGCACTTGGCGCCGCACCCCGCCATCGGAACTGGCTGCTGAAAGCAAGGAATGACTATGAACCAAAAATCGAACTTAAAACCGACCCCAAAAGCGAATCGGAAATCGAATAGCGCGATGTTTCCACTGGCTGGCGCACTGATGGCGCTGACACTGGCGGGCTGCGCGGTCGGGCCTGATTATGTCCAGCCGAAAATGGCCGTTCCCACTGCCTACAAGGAAACCGGGCAATGGAAAGTCGCCCAGCCTATGGATGAAAGCCCGCGCGGCGATTGGTGGACCGTGTGCCAGGACCCAAGACTTAACCAACTGATGGGCACGCTGAACCACCAAAGCCCGACCATTGCGCAAGCTGAAGCGCAATATCGTCAGGCCCAGGCTTTATTGCGTCAGGCCCAGGCCGGATTATTTCCGACTGTCGGCATCAACGCTTCCGCCACCAGAAGTTCGAACGGCTCAAACAATTCATCCAGTTTCGTCAACGCTGGCGGTACCTCTACACGCAGCGGTATCAATAATTCGTACGACCTTGGGCTGAGCGCCAGTTGGGAACCCGACCTCTGGGGCGGCGTGCGCCGTTCGATCGAAGCCGGCCGTGCGCAAGAGGCCGCCAGCGCCGCGCAACTGGCAGCGATTCGTTTGAGCAGCCAGGCGCAACTGGCCACCGCTTATCTGCAACTGGTGGTGGCCGACCGGCAATTGAAACAATTGGAAGATAGTGAAAAGGCCTTGCAGGAAACATTGACGCTGACGCGCAATCAGGTTGCCGCCGGCACCGTCTCAGACGCCAATCAGGCATTGGCGGAAAGCCAGTTGAAAAGCGCGCAGGCGCAAACGGTGGACAAGCGCCTGACCCGCGCGCAACTCGAACATGCGATCGCCGCGGCCCTGGGGGAAACGCCATCCGACTTCTCGCTGGCCGATAGCGATTTTGAACCGCATCTACCGCAAATTCCTGCCGGCTTGCCATCCACATTATTGGAGCGCCGCCCGGACATCGCCGCAGCCGAGCGCAACGTTGCCGCTGCCAACGCGCAGATCGGTGTCGCGCAGGCAGCATTCTTTCCGACGCTGACTTTATCGGCCAGCGGCGGCTATCGCAGCGACAGTTTCTCCGATTGGATCAGTTTGCCGAACAGGATCTGGTCGCTGGGGCCGCAATTGGCGTTGACCTTGTTCGACGCCGGCCTGCGCAAAGCGCAAAGCGATGCGGCCATCGCCACGTATGACGCCAGCGTCGCCACTTATCGTCAGACCGTACTGGCCGCATTCCAGGCAGTGGAAGATAATCTGGCCGGGCAGGCAATGCTGGATCAGCAAGCGGAATTGCAAACAGCCGCGTTAGCGGCTGCCCGTCGTTCCGAAACCATCACCCTGAACCAATATCGCGCCGGCATCGTAGGTTATATCGACGTGCTCACGGCACAAAATACGCGGCTATCCGCCGAAAGTAATTTGTGGACCGTCAAGAATCGGCAATACGTCAACAGTGTCGCGTTGATTGCCGCGATCGGCGGGCAATGGTGAGTCTGAAATATAAACGCGAATCCCAAGCCTCAAATCATTGAGGCTTGGGATTCGCGTATGGCCGGAGCCGGAGCCTGGTTAGCGACCCGCGCCGCCTGCACCGCCGGCGCCTGCTGAACCACTCCCGGCAGCACCGGCAGAACCACCCATGCCACCCGCACCAGAGCCGCTATTGCCGCCGCCGCTCATGCCGGAACCGGCAGAGCCTGAACCCGAACTTGAACCATTAACACCGCCATTCAGCTTACCCGAAGCGCCGGCCTTGGACTTGGCCATGCCTTTTCCCTTTGTGGATTTTCCTTTGGTAGTGGCGCCGCCGTTAACATTCGCGTTGTCGGATGTGCCGACCGATGCGCCCGAACCACCCACACCTGCATTCACGCCTGCGCCAACGCCAACACCCACGCCACCGCCACCGCCACTAGCGCCGGCACCGCCACCTGTATTTTGCGCAACAGCGCCGATACTGAAAGTTGCTGCCGCGATCAACGCGGCGATCGTTGTCATCTTATTCATGGATTCTCCTGAGTTGTTATACCCGGCGCAACACGCACCGGCATGAGAAGATCATAGGCCCGGTAACAATTGAAGGAAGTAGTCCTGCGACAGGAATAAGCGTCGGAAAGGGACTACAGGGCTGTAAGCGCCCGATTCGATTGAATTTTTTTCGTGTGGTTCGGGCTGCGGCATTCAAGCGCGTGCGCCACCCTTCCAGCGGCGCAGCAATAAAGCGTTGGCGATCACACTGACGCTGCTCAGCGCCATTGCGGCCCCGGCAATCATCGGATTGAGCAGGCCGAATGCAGCCAATGGTATGCCGATCAGATTGTAAATAAAAGCCCAGAATAAATTTTGCCTGATCTTGGCGTAAGTGCGGCGCGAAATATCCAGCGCATCGGCGATTAAACGCGGATCGCCGCGCATCAAAGTGATGCCTGCAGCATGCATCGCCACATCGGTGCCGGTGGACATCGCGATGCCGATATCGGCTGCGGCCAAGGCCGGCGCATCGTTGATGCCATCGCCCACCATGCCGACCATGCCGCCGGCGTGTTTCAATTTCATCACGATGCCGGCTTTGCCCGCCGGCAGTATTTCGGCATGGACTTCGGCGATTCCTAAATCGGCCGCGATGGTTTCGGCGGCGGCGCGACTGTCGCCTGTCAGCAAAATCGACCGCACGCCGAGTTGCTTCAATTGCGCCACGGCAGCCGCCGCAGTCGTTTTCAATTCGTCGCCGAAGACCAATGCCGCCAATATTTTCGGTTCCGGTTCCAATGCCAGTAGCCACGACACGGTCGCTCCTTCTGCTTGCCATTGCGATGCTTTTTGCGATAGCGCCGCAGGGATAACCGCATGCAGTTCATCGGCCCAGCGCATGCTGGCGATCGCGAACAGTGTGCCGTCGACGCGCCCCTGCACGCCGCGTCCGGCAACTGCTTGCGTTTCCGACACCCGCGACAACGCGAGCCCCTGCTGACGCGCCTGGTTCACCACCGCCGTAGCCAATGGATGTTCGCTGGCCTGTTGCAATGACGCTGCCGTTTGCAGTAAAACGATCTGCTGTTGATGTTGCTCCTGTCCGGCAATCGCGATGATCTCGCGCAATACCGGTTTGCCGACGGTCAGCGTGCCGGTTTTGTCGAAGGCGATGACATCGATCCGATGCGCGTATTCCAGCGCCTCCGCATCCTTGATCAAAATCCCCTGCCGTGCCGCCGCGCCGGTGCCGACCATGATCGCCGCCGGCGTTGCCAGCCCCAATGCACAAGGGCAAGCGATTACCAATACCGCAACGGCATTCAATAAAGCCTGATCCCATGCCCCGTTGTAGTAGCCCCATACCAGCAGCGTAACAAGTGCCACACCCAGAATGACCGGTACGAAGATCGCGCTGACTTTATCCACTGTGCGCTGGATCGGCGCCCGCCCGGCCTGTGCCGATTCGACCATCCTGATGATGCGCGCAAGCGTGGTTTCCGCGCCGATCACCAGCGTTTTGATCAGCAGCCGGCCTTCCGCGTTCAATGCGCCGCCTGTCACGCGATCGCCCTGCTCTTTGAATACCGGCAGGCTTTCGCCGGTCAGCAGCGATTCATCGACGTGGCTCTCGCCATCGGTAATTTCGCCATCCACCGGAATCCGTTCGCCGGGCCGCACCACAACGATATCGCCCGGCACGACTTGCGTCAGCGGAACTTCGCGCTCGCTTGCGCCTGCATCTTCATTTGCCTTATTGCCGTCGCCGATAAACAAGCGTGCAGTCTCCGGACGCAAAGCGCTCAATGCGCGGATCGCAGCGGTGGTTTGATATTTGGCTCGGCTTTCCAGCCACTTGCCGAGCAGGATCAATGTGATCACCACTGCCGATGCTTCGAAATACAAATGCCCGGCAGCGCGCGGCTGTGCCAGTAACTGAAATACGCTTAAGCCATACGCAGCCGACGTGCCGATGGCGACCAGCAAGTCCATATTGCCCGTGCCTGCGCGCACTGCTTTATACGCGGCGCGGTAAAAGCGCGCGCCGAGAATGAATTGGATTGGGGTGGCGAGCAGCCATTGCAACCAGCCCGGCAAAGCAGCGTCGACGCCGAACCATTCAAGGATCATCGGCAATATCAATGGCGCCGCCAACAGGGCCGACAAGATCACCGGCGTCAGGCTATGCAGTGCTGAAGCCGGTGCCGTTTCAGGATGCTCCGCCGTTATCCGGACTGCTTCGTAGCCGGCTTTTTCGACTGCAGCCAGCAACTGCCCGGCATCGACGCTGCGATCGGCTTTCACGGAAGCACGCTCGGTCGCCAGGTTAACCAAGGCCTGGTTCACGCCCGGTACCGCGTTGAGCGCTTTCTCGACGCGCGCCGAACAGGACGCGCAAGTCATGCCGACGATTTGAAAATCGAATTCGTCGGCGCTCATCGCGCTTTTTGCGTTTGCCGCATTTGCCGAATTAGCCATTTTCTGCACCGCCTCAATCTTGCTGCAATCGCGGCGTGTAGCCGGCGGCGGCGATCGCCCCGGCAATCTCGCCGGTACTGACGCGCGTGGCGACAGTGGCAATCTTGCTGGCGATATCGATACGCACATCGGCGGTGATGTCGGTGGCAACGATTGCCTTGGTAATACGCCCCGCGCAATGGCCGCAGGTCATATCTTCGATTAGAAATCTCATGATTTGCTCCTGGCGCGATCAAACGTCCCGATCAAGGTATTTCGATCGGAACTTCGATCCAAGCCGCTACTATCAGCCTTACCATGATGGTAATGTCAAGCGGATTTTAAACTCATTTTTACGTTATTTTTGCCCCGTTTCGGCTTTATTTCTGGGGCACTTCGGCTGCCAGGGTATCGAGTATCGGGCAATCCGGCCGGTTATTGCCTTTGCAGCAATCGGCCAGATGCTGCAATTGATTGCGAATCGCTTCCAGCTTCTGGATATCGCTCTCCAGTTCGCCGATATACTGCCGCGCCAGTTTCTTGACGTCCGCGCTTTTGCGGTGACGATCCACCCACAAAGCCAGTAAGGTTCTGATGCGTTCGATCGAAAATCCGAGATCGCGCGAACGCTTGATAAAACGTAATAGCTGCACTTCGGTCTCGCCGTAGCGCCGATAACCGGCATCGCTGCGATTGACCGGCGCCAGCAGGCCTACGCTTTCGTAGTAACGGATCATCTTGGCGCTGACACCGGAAGCCTGCGCCGCTTCGCCGATGTTCATGAGCGGTCTAATAAAAATGTTTTCATGCGACGTCCTTGTAAAAATCGTATTTCAGTAAATATCGGGCAGGCATAAGATTATCGCCAATTCTTCCAACGCGCTTTGCACTTCCCGCGCCAGCGCCGGATCGGCCAGATCGGCAGCCGTCAGGCGATCGCGGTAATGCCGCTCCACCCAGGCTACCAGCCGCCGGTATAAGGCATCGGTCATGATCACGCCTTGATGCATCGCTGCCGCCTGCACCGCCGTGAGCTCGACCCGCAAGCGCAGGCATGCCGGGCCGCCGCCGTTGCGCATGCTTTGGCGCAAGTCGAAACTCAGCAATTCGGCAATCGGGCCGGCGCCGCCGATCAGTTTCTGCAAATAGGCCGCCACTGCCGGATTGGCCAGGCATTCCTGCGGCGTCACCAATAACATGCGGCCGTCGGCGCGCGTCATCAATTGGCTGTTGAATAAATAACTGGATACCGCATCGTTGGTGCTGACTTCGGCGGCCTCGACCCGCAGCGCCTGTAAATCGACCGCCAGCGCAGCCAGCGCCGAACGTATGGCGTCAATGGTGCCGGTTTCATCTAAAAACGCGTGTTCGTGATAGAACAGAACGGGGCCATTGGCCACGGCGATGACGTCGTTATGAAAGACGCCTTGATCGATGGCATCGGGATGTTGTTGCGCGAAAACGCTGCGCGCTGCAGGCAGGCCGTGCAGCCTCGCCACCGTCATGCTTGCTTCCAAAGTCTGCCGCGCCGGGAACTTGCGGGGACTGCGGGAACTGGCTGCTGCAGCGTTGGATTCGCTACGGCCATAGACAAACAATTCGACACCCTCCATGCCGTAGGCCGCCGCCAGACGGCTATGGTTGGCCGCGCCCTCATCGGCCATGGCGGAAGCCGCCGGCAGCGCATCATGCACGACGAAGTGCCGCTCATCGTTGAAAATGGCCCGCAGGCAGCGCGCGGTCTGGCTGCTCTCGATCGAGCGATGCAATTTGCTGAAGAGGTTGGCCACGGTGAAATGCGTGCGCCCATCGGCGCTGTCGGCGGCCGGGCTGACGGTGGCCGCATTAGCCGCCCACATCGATGATGCCGACCAGGCCGACGCCAGCAGTTGAGGCGAAGTCCGCGCCGCGCTTTGCAACATTTGGGCATCGCTGCCGCGAAACCCCAAACGCCGCAGCAACGCAAAATCCGGGCGTAACTGCGGCGGCAACACCGCCTGCGCAAAGCCACGCTCGGCCAAAGCATGCATCTTCGCCAATCCCTGCAAAGCCGCCTGTTTCGGATTGGCGGCGCTGTTCGTATTGCGCGCGGAGGCGATATTGCCATACGACAGGCCGGCGTAGTTATGCGTCGGGCCGACCAGTCCGTCGAAATTGTATTCGCGCGCGTTGCCCGCATGCATGTCCGGATCGTTCATGCCGGTCTTTCGTAACGTTCATGACGCTCATGATGCTCATCGCGCAGCGTGACGCAACGCACTGCATCGCCGGAAACGCATTCGAGCCGTTGCTGTGCCGCCGGCGATAAGTGTAATTTCGAATGGCTGCGGCTTTGCGTCGGTACCGATGAACCCGCGATGACGCGGAAGCGCGACATGACGGTATTGGCTATCAGCATGGTCGGCGGCGCTGCATTGCTGTTGCCTGTTTCCGATTGTCCATCGATTTGCGCCAGAACGCTGTCGCGCACAATCCGCAGTTCGCGGCAGCGCCCCTGCAACACCGGGCCGGCGTCGAAAATATCGATATAGCCTTCGAAGTGCATGCCCTCCTGTTCCAGCATCCGCTGGGCCGGCGCGCTGGCCTCATGCACGCGGCCGATGACGTCCTGTGCTTCCTGCGGCAACAATGCGATATACAAGGGATAACGCGGCATCAATTCGGCGATAAACGATTTTTTGTCGAGGCTGCTCAGGTCGTCGGCCCGATCGAATCCCATTTTGAAAAAATGCCGGCCCAGACTGTCCCAGAACGGCGAGCTGCCGTCGCGGCGTTGAAATCCCCGCAATTCGGCAATCAGGCGTTGCGGGAACAGATGCGGATATTGGGCGATGAACAGCAGCCGGCTTTTCGATAGCAACTTGCCGTTTTCGCCATGCCGGTAATCCGGATGCAGATACAGCGAACACAATTCCCCGCTGCCGGTCAAATCGCTGGCCAGATACAAAGTATCCATAGGCGAATACACGCCCAGCTCCTTGCTGGAATGCACCAGCGTGCCGATCCGGTAATTGTAAAAACTTTCTTCCAGCCCGACCGCCGCCTTGATCGCGCAGACGCCGGCCAACCGCCCCTGGGATTGGCCCCTACTCACCTCTGGCCCTTTCCTCTGCGTCAAGTCTTCCATCACAAACAGATAATCGCGCTGCAGCGGCGGTATCGACGCTGCAAACGACGCACAAGCAATTTCCACTCTTTGCGCCAACTTGTCGCGATCCGGCTTGAGCGTCGTCATCCCGCCGCCGGCCTGCTGCGCCAACGCCAGCAAGCCATCCAGATCGCGTAATTCGATAGCGCGCACGACCAATCCTTCGGTATGCATGCGGGCCGGGCTTGTCGACATAAAGGCTTCCTATAAGTAGTCTTACTGTCGCTAAAGAATAATCTCAAAAAAGCTTGCAAGGATTGTGCGGACCAATCGACCCGCCTATATTTTGCGCAGAGAAAGCACTCTGCTTCTCACAATCCCATGGAGATCCTCATGAAAAAACTGTTACCGCTTATCCTGTTATCTCTCGCCGCCACCGTTAGCGGCACCGCCGGCGCCGCAGTTGCCGGACCGTCCGCGCAACCGGACGGCGCACCCGATTACAGCAAGTATGTTACCTGCCGTGAAAACGGCGGCTATACCGTGGAACTGGACGACGACACCACGAAATGCATTCAATTCGAAACAGCGAAATAAAAAATAACATAGGCCGATAGGTCGCATTGATCGGATGCCGGATGGCGAAATCAACACTTCGCCGTCCGGCATTTTTTGTTCCCTCTAAAGAATGCCCCGCTCAGGATAAGGTTCATTTTTTTCGACCCGGCTGTAAGAAAATCGGGAAAGATCGATACTTTCGAAGCGCCCCTTGACGATCAGTTCGGCTATCGCGCGGCCCGCCGCCGGCGCATGCATCATTCCGTGACCGGAGAATCCTGCCAGTACGTAAAAGTTATCGGTATGGCCTTGCCAATTGCCGATGACGGGATTGCCATCCAGCTCGCACTGCTCATAAAGGCCGGACCAGGTGCGGTGACATTTGATTCCTTCGAATGCCGCCGGAAAACGATGTGCCAGTGCAGGCCAGACGCTACGCTCGAAGTAATCGTGATCCACATCGAAATTGAAACCGCGCACCTCGTTCGAATCGACCAGCCCGCCGGAATAACCCTGCCCTTCCGGCCGGAACGCGAGCCGGTTCAATTCCTTGACGTAGGGCAGCGCCTCGATTTTCTGTTGGCCGGTGAAAAAATGCTCGAAGCGCCGCATGGGGCTGACCGGCAACGGCATCCCGATCATGGCGCTGATCTCGCCCGCCCAGGCGCCGGCGGCATTGACGAAGTTATCTGCGTCGATTTGCCGGCCGGATGCCAGCATCGCATGCGCGACGGCGGCGCCATTACCCGATTTTCCCAAGGCTACGACTTTGTCCTGAATGTACGTCACCCCTAGCGATCTCGCTTTTTTTCGCATGCCTTGCAAAAATCCGGATGGATCGCACCAGCCATCTCCGGGCGAATAGGCGCCACCGTCCAGATCGTCGACATACATTGAAGGAAAGCGATCGCGCAATCCACTGCGGTCCAGCAAATGAATGTCCGCCCCCATGGCGCGTTGGGTCTCGGCGTTGTCTTCCAAGATGCGCATCGCCGCGCCTTGCACAATGAAAAGATAACCCTGTTGCACCCAATCGATGTGCGCGGGTTCATCGCCGATCGCCATATCGTGCTCGAAGCGTTTGATGAAATCGATGCTGAAATTCGACATGGCGATGTTTTCAGGGCAGGAAAACAGACGCCTGGCGCCGCCGGACGCCCTGGTAGTGGAAGCAAATTCGTAAGTGGGATCAGGTTCGATCACCGCCACTTCGATGGCGGGATCATATTGCTTGAGATAGTAGGCGACACTGCTTCCCATAATGGCGCCGCCGATAATGACGACGTCGAAACGATAGGCTGATGCACTCATCCACATTCTCCGTCCGCATTATTTATCTCGATTGCACGCCGTTTTGCATTCAATCAATGTCCAGAAAAGTGTAGCGCGGAATGGATTCGATCCAGCATGAATTTTTACTTATTTTGTGCATATTCTGCATTTACCCTCTATTCCCGAGGTATGCTCCACCATCCCCGGAAAGAGCGAAATACAGAATTAAAAAAAATTGCCGTACGTTAAAATACCGTGCATCTTACTGGAGCACATAATTTGAAAACCGATACGATCCACATCATCGGCGCCGTTTTATTCGGGCTGGCGTTGATACACACCTTTGCGGCAAAATCGTTCGAGGTATTGTCAAGGCGCCATCCGCGCCATGCGGGCCTGTTTCATTTGCTGGGCGAAGTGGAAGTGGTATTCGGTCTGTGGGCGTTTGTGCTGGTGGTCGCCATGGCCATTTTGTCGGGTTCGGAGGCCGCCGTCGATTATGCCGAGTCGCGCCATTACGCCGAACCTCTGTTTGTATTCACCGTCATGGTGGTCGCAGCCTCGCGTCCGATACTCGAAGCGGTGCGCCGATTAATCGCCGGTATTGCCGGCATATTGCCGATCCGGACCAATCTGGCGCAAGCATGGCTCGGCCTGGCGCTGGTGCCGCTGGTCGGCTCGTTGATCACCGAACCCGCTGCAATGACGCTGGCCGCGCTGATCCTCGCGCCGCAAATATTCCGGCAAGGGATTCCCGAATGGCTGAAATATGGCGCGTTGGGCGTGTTGTTCGTGAATGTCTCGATCGGCGGCACATTAACGTCTTACGCAGCGCCGCCGGTATTGATGGTGGCCGCAACCTGGCAATGGGACACCGCATTCATGGCTGCAAACTTCGGCTGGAAAGCCTGTATCGCGGTTTTGCTGAACGCCACCGTCATTGTGTTTTTGCTGCGCGCCCATATACCCGATCATTTACCCGGCACAGAAACTTCCTCCGATAAACAGACGCCGATTCCTCTGGTCGTCACTTTGATTCATTTTGCGTTTCTGGTCGCAGTGGTTCTGCTGGCGCACCATCCGGTGCTGTTTTTGGGAATTTTTCTGTTTTTCATGGGGTTCACCCATGCGTATGAGGAACACCAAAATCCGCTGATTCTGAAAGAAGGTTTGCTGGTCGGATTTTTTCTGGCGGGGCTGGTGGTGCTGGGCGGCATGCAGCAATGGTGGCTGCAGCCGATCGTCTCGAGTCTGCGCCCTACCGCGCTGTTTTTCGGCGCGCTCGGCCTGACCGCGATTACCGATAATGCCGCGCTGACGTATCTGGGTTCACTGATCGTCGGCATGAGCGATCAGGCCAAATACATGCTGGTGGCGGGCGCCGTCGCGGGCGGCGGCCTGACCGTCATTGCCAATGCGCCCAATCCGGCCGGCGTGGCGTTGCTGCGGCGCGGATTCACTGATGAATCAATCAGCGCCGGCGGGCTGCTGCTGGGCGCTTTACCTGCAACGGCAGTCGCCGCGTTATTCTTTTTTCTTTGAGCTTCGGTGCAGCGCCTTGGCTTCCTGAATCTGTTGCCTGCGCGCTTTACAATCGGCGGGCGATAAATAGCGGTCCATCGCATCGAGAAATACCCGGGTGCGGCGCGGCATCAGGCGGCGGCCCGGAAATACCGCCCAGGCACTGACATTCGGCAAAGTCCAGTCCGGCAATACCGGCGTGAGTTCGCCATCGCGTAAATGCAATGCCGCAAATTCATCGGCGATAGCGACAATACCTGCCCCGGCGCAAGCCAATCGCAGCAAGACGCCCGGCGAATTGACGATTGCACGCGCGGGCGGCAAACCTTCCCAATGCTCCTCCCCGCGCGTCAGGCGCCACGCCAACGGTTTGCCGGTTCGGGTCAAGTTCAACAGCGCATCGTGTTGCATCAGGTCTTGCGGCGACTGTGGCATGCCTCGGCGCGCGATGTACGCCGGCGAAGCATACAGGCCGTCGGTGAAATCGAGAATTTTGCGGGCCGCCAGCGATGCATCGTCCAGCGTGCCGCCCGCCCGGATCGCCAGGTCGAAATTCTCGCCGATCAGATCGACTCTGCGGGCCGACAAATCCAATTCAAGAATCACCGCAGGATAATCGAGCGCGAATTGCGCCAGCATCGGCGCCAATATATCGGAGGCCAGGTCGTGCGGCATCGATATGCGCAAGCGGCCGGTCGGCTCCAGTTGCCGCGAATGCGCCAGCGAAGTGGCCGATTCTACTTCCGAGGCGACCTGATGCGCGTGCTCCAGCACGCTGGTGCCGAAATCGGTGACATGCAGCTTGCGCGTGGTCCGCAGCAACAAACGCTCTCCGAGCGCGGTTTCCAGCAAGGCGATCCTGCGAGAAACGGTCGATTTCGGCAGCCCCAGCCGTTCGGCGGCACGATTGAAACTGCCTTCATCGACCACTTTGGCAAATAATAAAAGGTCGTTCGCTTCGATTTTCATAGCCTTGCCTTTATCCCATATTTATCCCATCAACGGGATAATGATATCCGTTTTCATGACTTCCCTAATATTTTCGGGACAACTACACT
>DASYCG010000025.1:0-28915 GCA_036500325.1 Herbaspirillum sp.
ACTGCGCGCAGCAACGGCTATTTCTCGGTTACGCGGGTGCAGGGCGCCAAGCGCGTGGTCAACAATCACCTGGGGTTGGCCCCGCTATTGGCGGGCGGTGAATTGTCGCTGCAGAAGACAGCGGACCGCAAGACCGTGGAGATCATCGATCTCTTTCATTACCAGCTCAAGGTCAGCCATCGCCGCAGCACCGCGTATGCCGGTTTCGTCATCGACGACAATCTGCCGCGCGGGCTGCGCTACGTGCCGGGTTCGGCGCGTTTGATGAATGTGAGCGGGGCAGCAGCCGGCAGCGAAAGCGGCAGCGTCTTGCCGGATCCGGCCGTCACGCAAGGCACCGGCGGCGGGGCCACCCGCCTGCGCTTCGATTTCAGTGCGACGCCCTTGCTGCCCGATGTGCCGCTGGAAATCCGTTACCGGGTGGCGGTGGGCGCGACCGTATCCGAAGGCGCGCGGTTGATCAGTGCGGCCACGGCACGCGCCGGCGCCGAATCGGCACAGGCCTCGGCCAACATCCGCATCAGCGGCGGCGTGTTCTCGGACGACGCCTTCGTGCTCGGCAAAGTCTTCCTGGATTGCAACGGCGACGGCGTGCAGAACGCCGATGAAGCGGGCGTGCCTGGCGTGCGGATTTATCTGGAAGACGGCGCCTTTGCCGAAACCGATCGCCGCGGCCACTACAGCTTATATGGCATCAAGCCGCTCACGCATGTACTTAAAATGGATGCCTTGAGTTTGCCGGCGTCGGCACGGGCGCAAGTGCTGTCGAACCGGCATGCCGGCCACGGCGATCTGCGCTTTCTGGACCTGCGCAACGGCGAATTGGGGCGCGGCGATTTTGCGCTGTCCTGCAATGCGGCCATTCAGGCCGAAGTGGCCTATCGGCGCACGCAACTGGCGCAGGCCGGCGACGAACTCGATAGCGCCTTGAAACTGCGCTTTGACGCCGAAGTGAAACAAGAGGAACGTCAGCAAACGATTCAGGGCGATCGCGCCAGCGGCTGGATCGGCGATGGCGCCAATCTGCGCGGCGAGAAGGCCGCACCGGTTGCCACGCCGGCATCGGAGAGCGCCACATCAAACGCACCGGCACCGGCACCGACATCCGCCACCGCACCAAGCCCCCCAGCGCTCGACACCCTGTTGCGCGGCGACACCGCCCTGCGCATCGTCAATCTGCACGACGGCCAAATCCTGGCCTCGGACTTCACCGACGTCACCGTCCTGGGCAGCAATGCCGGCGATTTTAGGCTGACCGTCAACGGCGACATCGTGCCGGCCGAGCAGATCGGCCAACGCAGCGCCCTGGACAGCCGGCAGGCCGCGGCCTGGACCTATATCGCCGTGCGCCTGCGCAGCGGCAAGAACACCTTAATGGTTACCCAGCCCGATCACCACGGTGTGACGGCAACCCGGCAAATCGAGGTGATCGTCCCCGGCCCGGCCACGCGGCTGGCGATGACGGTACCGCCGCACCTGTTTGCCGACGGCACATCGCCGGTCGCGCTCACCCTTGCCCTGTTCGATAAAAACGATATTCCGGCCACTGCCGCCAGCCTGATCACCCTGCACGCCGACCGCCTGACCTGGCTGACCCCCGACGCCAATCCCGACGCGCGGGGCCTGCAAGTCTTAGTGAAAGACGGGCAAGCCACGATCCTGCTGCAAGCCCCGGCCGCCGCCGGCAGTGTCAGCCTGCGCATCGAGCACGGCCTGCTGCAGCAAACCGTGGCGTTACCTTTCGAAGCCGCACTGCGTCCGATGGTGGCCGCCGGCATCGTCGAAGGCCGCATCAGTTTGAATAACGGCAAGATCGAGACCGGCGCCGGCAACAACGGCTTCGAGCGCGAATTGCGCAGCTTCGCCCGCAGCAGCGCCGACGGCAAGCAGCAAGTCGCTGCGCGCAGCGCCTTCTTTTTAAAGGGGCAAGTCAAGGGCGAATATCTATTGACCGCCGCCTTCGACAGCGACAAGGACGGGCAAGCCCGCCTGTTTCGCGACATCGAACCCGATAAATACTATCCGATCTATGGCGACGATGCGGTGCGCGGCTTCGATGCGCAAGCCAGCAGCAAGCTGTATCTGCGCATCGACAAGGACCGCTCGTATTTGGTCTATGGCGACTTCAATACCGGCCAAAGCAGCCCGACCCGGCAATTGACCCAATACAGCCGCGCCGTCAACGGCCTGGCCCAGCATTGGGAACACGGTCCCGTGGTGGCCAATGCCTTTGCCAGCCACGACAATCTGCGCCAGCAAGTGATTCAATTCCGGGCCGGGAACACGCGCTTTTATCCGGGCAAACTGCCGATGTCCTTCGTCGAAGGCAGCGAACGGGTGGAATTGATCACCTATGACCGCAGCCAGGGCGGGCTCCACCAGCAAGTCAAGGTGCTGACGCGCTTTGCCGACTACACCATCGATGACCTGAGCGGCAGTCTGATGATGGTCGAAGCCATCACCGGCATCGATCCGGTGACCGGGGGCGAGAACGGCTACCGGATCACCTTCGAAGTCGAAGAGGGGGCGGCGCAATCCTGGCTGTATGGCGGCGATGTGGCGGTGAACCCCACTGCGCAGAGTCAAATCGGGGTGATGGCGGTCAATGACGACAATCCGAATCAAATGCGGCGCTTGCGCGGGCTGTTCGGCCGTTGGCAACTGGCGCAGCACACCGAACTGGACGGTGAGCTGGCCTGGAGCGCACTGGGCGAAGACATCACCCGCAGCGCCCAGGACGCCAGCGTGCTGGGGGGCAGCGGCATGGGCTGGCGCATTGGCGCCAAGCACAGCGATGCGCGCTTGCAGGCCGAATGGGCGATGGTCAAGACCAGCCCGGGGTTTAACAATCTGAGTGCGCCGGTGGCCGGCGGACGGTTTGAAACGCGGGCCAAAGGCGTCTATCGGCTCGATGCGCAGACGCGCTTGAAAGCCGAAGTGCTGCATACCCGCGACCAGCGTGACGATCACGATCACGATAACGATAACAGCAGCCATACCGGCGACACCGCCAACACGGCTAACCATGCCGCCTTCGATGCGGCCGACCGAGGGACATTTCGCCACGCCGCCGACACGACCGATGAGATCGCCTACACCGGCGCCTTGCTGGGCATCGAACGCGATCTGGGCGACTCGGTCAAAGTGGAAGTGGGCAGCCGCATTGTGCAGGGCACGATCAACCGCAGCGGCGGCGCCGCCGATGCCGGCCAGGAAGCCATCGATCTGCTGACGCTGCGCAGCCGCATCGGCAGTGTGGTGCCGGGGCTGCCGAAGGCGAATATGTATGGGGAATATGAACAGGATGTGCGGCGCGCCGACAAGCGGGCGCTGACGCTGGGGGCCGATTATGCCTTGTCGGACAAGGGCCGGCTGTATGCGCGCCATGAAGTCATTTCCAGCCTGGGCAGCGCCTATGAGATCGAAGAGGGCGCGCGCAGCTACCGCACCCTGGTCGGGGTCGAGGGCGACTATACCGAAGGCGGGCAGGCATTTACGGAATACCGCGGGGCCCGGCCCCTGAGCGAACGCGGCGCGGAAACGGCGTATGGCACGCGCAACAACTGGCAGATCAATGAGAAGCTGCATCTGCGGACCAGTTTCGAGCGGACCCGGGCCTTGTCGGGCAACGCCCGGGGCGAGCAGGCGCAGCGCCGCGCCAGCGAAGCCACCAGCCTCAGCACGGTGATCGAATACCGCCACAATGCGCGCCTGAAAGGGACCGCCGGGCTGGATGTGCGGGTGGCCGAGAGCGACACCAGTTATTTGCACACCCTGGGGGTGGGCTACCGGCTGGATGCGGAGTGGTCGGTGCTGGGCAAGAACGCTTTATATGTGGTGCGCGGCAAGGAGGGCAAGAATGGCGCGCGCGCTACCAATGCCGGCAATGTGGGCGAGGGCGGACGCGATCTGCTGCGGGCGCGGCAGCGCCTGGGCCTGGCGTATCGGCAGAGCGCAGGCAACCGGGTCAATGCGCTGGGCTATTACGAGCACCGCCTGGTGCGCAGCGGCGCGCGCGGGGCCGACAGTGAAACGGCCCATATCGTCTCGCTGCACGCCAATGTGCAGCCGGCGCGGCATTGGGAAGCATCGGGGCGGTATGCGGCCAAATACAAGACGATGGAGGGCGTGAACGGCAGCCACCGGATTGCCGGGCATTTGCTGTCGGGACGGGTGATGCATGACGTGAGCCGCCGCTGGGATGCCGGCGTGGCGGGCTCGCTGTTTGCCGACAATATGGGCCAGCGCAAGCAGGCTTTCGGGGCGGAAGCCGGCTATCAGGTCAAGGACGATCTCTGGGTCTCGGCGGGGTACAACGTGGTCGGCTTTACCGACCGCGATTTCGCCGGCATGGCCGAGACCGCCCAGGGTGTGTATTTCCGGCTGCGCTATAAGTTCGATGAAAACAGCTGAGAAATATAACCCCCAACTATTTGTTAAAACGAAAAACAAATTTTATTTAAAGGGAGAAAAAATGCTTTTTCGTATGCGCATATGGATTCTAAGAGATGCGTGACAACTGTTTTAAAGTTTAGTCACCTTGCCGGTCAAGAAGGAAGATGCAAAAATTTTCGGTTCTTACAAAAGAACAATAGGAGAATGAAATGCTTTTTGCGCTACTGATTTTGGTGATTCTGGCAACATTGTTAAGTATTTGGTTCGGACGTACGACATACGCTGCATGGTTCATGCTGGCAACGATCGGCATCGCTCTTGTCTTGGCGCTCGATATTGATACTCCGCTTAATTTAACATTTTAAGGGGGGCTCGATGTCCAGACTCTATCTGATTGCTGCCACCCTTAATACGCTGGTGCTGACCTTCGTTCTCGTTGCTGCACTGATTGTCCAGTTTATGCTTGGTGAATTGCCTTGCCCGCTTTGCTTCTTGCAACGCATCACCATCATGGCCTGCGCAATGGGGCCGCTTTTTTTACTGGCGCAAAACCGGCGTTCCGCACTGACGCATCGCGATCTGGCAATTTCCGGCGGTATGTCTGTTATGGCGGCGTTCGTCGGCATCGCAATCTACACACGACAAGTTCTACTACATATTTTACCGGGCGATCCGGGGTATGGCGGCACAGTTCTCGGTATGCATTTATATACGATATGCTTGCTTGTTTTTATTGGGCATGCGCTGGCTGCAAGTGCGATGCTGATTGGCGCTTCGGTGACCGAATCGTTCTCGCAGCGGCGTTGGCCTATTGCTAATGGCTTGTTTTTCGCATTCGGCTTAGTCGTTCTCATTAATCTGATCGGTGTAGTAATGGAGGCAGGATGGCATTGGATGCTGCCGCCGGATCCGGTCAGTTATTTACTGTTGAGCAGTTAAGCCGTGTCATGGCATCTTACCCAGTCAAAATTTATTCATGATTCCAAAAATTGAAAGACATATTGTTCTCGGTGGCGTCTGCAATCTGCGTGATCTCGGTGGTTATCCAGTCGAAGACGGTAACAGCACGCGATGGCGGCAGATATTGCGGAGCGATTCTCTACATGATTTGAACGATAGCGGCATCGATGCCCTGATCGAAGCCGGCCTCGTCAGCGTCGTGGATTTACGCGACGCCAGCGAGCTTGAACGCCAGCCTAATCCATTCCATGCACATCGCGCAGTCAATTATTCACATATTCCTTTGTTTGCCCATCTCGACTTGAAAGAGCATCTCGCCAGTATGGCTGGAGTCGACGATATATTGCTTGGACTTTATTGCGAGGTTTTAACGCAACGCCGGCCAGCCTTGTCCGAAGCGCTTGCCGCAATTGCCGATGCCGCGCCGGGTGCCGTGCTGTTTCACTGTACGGTAGGGAAAGACCGGACCGGCATACTTGCCGCACTGGTGTTGGCTGCAGTCGGGGTATCGTCCGATGCCATTGTCGCCGACTACGCATTGTCGGCCGCCAGGATTGCCCGAATCCGAGAACGGATGCTGGCTGAATTCAGTGCTGGTGGTGCCGATGTAAACACCTTTTTGCCGCTATTTTCATCGGAGCCGTCAACAATGCGCGGCATGCTCGATTTCCTGGAAAATACATATGGCAGCGTGGATGCTTATCTGCACATTTTGGATCCCGAACGAATTCTGCGGCAGAAACTACAGGCACGAATGTTATGCTGAGCGGGCATAACATTCATGGGGTAAAACGATGGGGCAAGCATTAGCGCGGTGTTGTTTGGGATATCTGGTCCTAATTTTGAGTGCCTGTTCTACCATGCACTTACAAGATCGAGGTGATTATCTGGTTGATACCGGTCATCAATCCGTCGCTACCGATAGCAGAATCAAGCACCTGATCATTCACTACACGGTGGGTTCGTTCGAGCAATCTTTAGATGAATTGACCATGGGGCAGGTAAGCGCCCATTACCTGGTGCCGCAACAACCGACCGATGCACAGTCAGTCGTATTACAACTGGTGCCTGAGCAGGAACGCGCCTGGCATGCCGGCATCAGCTATTGGCAAGGCCGCAACAACATCAACGACACTTCAATCGGTATCGAAATTGTCAATCGCGGTCCGACCGATACGGAGCAGGGTCGTAATTGGGCGCCTTTCACATCTTTTCAGATCAGGATGGTCAAGGATCTTGCGGCGGATATTACCAAGCGCTACGGCATAGCACCGTATGACATCCTGGCGCACAGCGATATTGCGCCGTCGCGCAAAGCGGATCCCGGCCCCTTGTTCCCCTGGAAAGAATTGGCCGATGCGGGTATTGGCGCGTGGCCGGATGCAGCAACGGTAAGTCGTTATCTGGCTGGGCGGGATCCGCGCCAGAGCATCGAAAATATCGGTTTGCTTCAGGCGCAATTACGTCAATACGGATACGATGCGCCGCTTACAGGCCAGCTCGACCCGGCGACCATTCAGATTCTGGTCGCTTTTCAAATGCATTTTCGTGCAGCCGATTACAGCGGTACCCCTGATGCCGAAACCCAGGCTATCGTGGAAGCTTTACTGGAAAAGTATCATCCGGCTTTCCAGGAAGAACGATCCGAACCGCAATAATTACAGTAGACATAAGACAGTCAACTACATCAGTCACTGGATAGGATATCGGACTCCGCGTAAGATGCGGCATGTTTGATAACTATTTATTGTAGAGGCAGACCATGCAGGAAGAGAACGGCAGGCGTTCCTGGGCGTATACCCTGAAGGTTTACGTGGAAGCACCGACCTTGAGAATGTTTGCCCTCGGGTTTTCCGCCGGTCTGCCTTTGATGTTGGTGCTCGGCACCTTGAGTTTCTGGTTGCGCGAAGCCGGTATTGAACGCACGACGATCAGCCAATTAAGCTGGGTCGGTCTGGTTTACGGCTTTAAATGGGTGTGGGCGCCATTGGTGGATCGTTTGCCGATACCGCTGCTCACCAAATGGATGGGACGGCGGCGTAGCTGGCTTTTATTGGCGCAACTGATGATCATCGGCGGCTTGGTCGGCATGGCATTGCACGATCCAAAACTGGCATTGGAGCCTATTGTATGGTGCGCACTGATGGTGGCATTCGGATCGGCTACACAGGATATCGCGCTCGATGCTTTGCGGATCGAATCGGCCGACGTCGATCGGCAGGCGGCATTGGCCGCAGCCTACCAGACCGGCTATCGGCTGGCGATGATCTGGGCTGGCGCCGGTGTGCTTTGGATCGCGGCCGGAGCAGAAATCATTGGCATTTCTGCTTATCAGCACAATGCCTGGAAGACCGCTTATCTAATGATGGCACTGTCGATGTTGATCGGTATCGTGACCGTACTGTTTTCAAAAGAACCGATTCAAATCGTTTTGCCGCCGGCCAAAAATCTGAGCGAATGGCTGCAAAGCACATTGATCGGCCCGTTTTCTGAATTCTTTGTACGTTACCGATGGCAGGCGGTGCTGGTTTTAGCGCTGATTTCGGTCTATCGCATCAGCGATGTGGTAATGGGTATTATGGCAAATCCGTTTTATGTCGACATGGGTTACACCAAAATAGAAGTCGCGACCGTCAGCAAAATTTACGGCGTGATCATGACGCTGGCCGGCGCCTTTATCGGTGGCGCGATGTCGATGCGGATAGGCGTCATGCGCGTGTTGATGCTGGGCGCATTACTGAGTGCCGCCAGCAATCTGCTGTTTTCCTGGCTTGCGGGACATGGGCACGATGTCAATGCATTAATTTTTGTTATTTCGGCCGACAATCTCTCCAGCGGCATTGCCAGCGCAGCGTTCATTGCCTACCTCTCCGGTCTGACCAATATCAATTATTCCGCTACGCAGTATGCAATATTCAGTTCGATAATGTTAATGCTGCCGAAGTTTTTGGCCGGCTTTTCCGGTGCCTATGTCGATAAGTTCGGTTACGGTAATTTCTTCATTGCAACGGCTTTATTAGGCGTGCCTGTCGTGATATTGGTTTGGCTGGCATCCCGAATGCATACGATCAGAGATAAAGCGCTGGACGCTGCCCAGCCGATTTGAATGCGATGATTTTCCACCCCGCCAATCTATCAATCTATTTTTAAATAATTCAGACTGCTCCTAGCTTTTATTAGGAGCAGCCTCATATACTTAGTTCTGATAAAAAAAGAGAATAAGCGCCAGATAAACCAATATTTGGCTGCTCCTTATGTCTCTCGTCATCATTCTCGATCCAATATTTTTTTCGTCAAGTCGTGCGCAGTATGCTTGAACAGGAAATGCTGCAGCAAAGCGACGAACCATTGTCACGCAGTGGCCTTACCGAGAAAAAGCGGTATGCCGAGCACATAGGCACTTTTCTTGCGGATGTTTCTCGCGGCGAAAAATTGGCGCATCGCTGCTTATTCAATAAACGTAGCCGGGCATGTCTGGCCTTATATACGGCAATCGATATTGCTTATCAAATATTGCGCAGGGAGCAATCGGGTCCGCACAACAGTGCTCAGAGGCAGGCGATCAAGCAAGCGTCGGATCAAGTTGCATCCCATCTTTCTCAACTACACGGCTTCTTGCGGCCGGTGTTTCTCGACCGCCGCTGTTTCGATACGCAATTTGTCATCGCAGGCGATATCGACGATGAAACTGCCGGCGCAACCTATGGTCAATTGGGCGGCGCCGAATTACATCGCGTCATGGCGGAAGCCACGTATCGGACCGAACGGCTCCTGCAGATATTTGCGAATTGCTCACTCACCTGGGCAGTGATGCAGGCTGTTGAGCCGGAAATGCAAAGAGTACAAGACGATCTGCTGCCACAGCATGCTCGCTCTCCGAGAAAAAATGTATTCATCGGAAATATTCTCAGAAACGAATGGAAGAAAACGGTCGCCCATATGGCTTTGCATGTCATCGCCAAGCACATTGTTTTAATATTAAATGTTCCGACGAGTGTGCGAACACCATTGGCGCATCAGGCCGTTCGACCGCACCTGCATGCTTAGCGCTTGGGACATTCGTCTAATTGATGTCATTACCAATTGCGAAGACGATATCAAACGTTATCGAGACGTTATCGAACAGATCAACGGAGCCCGTGACTGCAATGCTTCAATCCTCGTTTGTTGTATGAAGAACGAGCATGCTCAGCGGCATTTGGCGCTTTTCACAGCATTGCACATTGTTGGGTTGCGCTTTCAGAAAGCGAATTGTTCTGCTGCACAACCCGTAAATGAAGGTCTGGCAAGCGCCACCGCAAGTTTGCAGCAACATATCAAATTGATTGCAATCATGATGCGTGGCCTGTTCAGTCAGATGGAGCAATCGCTGACCCCGAACGGAGCCGGTTGGGATTATGGGGCCAGCATCCTCGCTCGTTTAATAGAACGGCGCTTGCGTATTGCAATCGACAATGCCATAGCGTCATTGCAGGAGCAATTTTCGTGTACTTTGATCACCGTATTAATGGCGGCGATCGAACCGGCCATGAAATCTGTACAGGACAGATTATCGCTGCAACCGGAATTGCCGTTGGATGTAAAAGCTTTCGCCGGCGCAATGCTCGGCCTGAAGTCCAATTGCAATCACGGTGCGCAGATCGAACTAATCGATCTGGCATCCGATGTCTCCCAAATATTCAAAATTCCACGCACCATTTGTCTATAGGCATAACCTCCTCCGGAGGTTACAAGCCGATCACTCAAGTGGATGACCGGGCATATGCTTCAACATGCGTTGCCTTCGCCCGCAGCAAATTCCTGATCGATACAGGTGATGCTATTTCAACCGCGACTTGGTCTTTGGCAGCGGCCTTATCCGGAATACATTGCATCTTTTTTGTCATGGCTGTAGTGAACGTTATGCTTGCTCCAAGCGTGTAATACAGAACGCCAAGAAAACACGTGCCGACTGTATTTTTCAGAAAAGCAGAAGCCTCCGGTGACGCGTCGTCGAACGTTTCTGCTGCACTTTCTTTGAGCCAGTCATTGCAAGCGAATGCAGTCATCAGCAATGCAATCTCCGTCACGCTGTTTGCCGTAAAAAGTCCCTTGCAGGCATTGAATAGTGTTTGCGGCAAGTCCGGCACCTTACATGCAATCCTACCGATCAGATTCTGAATACGTTGTCTCGAAAGCGGCCCATACTGCAAATTATCTAATTGTTCGATCCAGTTTTCTTGCGCCAGAAGATACGCGGGATGCGCGAGTAATTCTCTGCGATCGCCTTCGCGGCGCAGACTTTCTGCATAGCCGCCGGAGAAGAGAAAACCGCCGAGACCGTCCAACACCGTGTCGACGAGATATTCCTGGCCGAAATGGGCTGCCACGGGAGCGGAAACGGAACGAACAACATTACGTAGCGTATAGGCGGTAGTCAACGCGCCGGCCTGATGCGTCATTTCCTTGTCCAAGGCGCGTTGAAAGCGCGCCAGATTCTCTTGCATGACCGGTTCGAGCAGGTTCGGATTGCCTTTATCGTAGAAGCCGACATGCGTTTGGGTGAGTACACTGTTAAGAAGCCGGTCGACGACGCCGATAACGGCGCCAGGCATATAGGGCAAAGCGGTGGCAGACAAGTATTCTTTAAATACAGGCGCCAACCCGGTGGCCGCCTGAGCACCGACGATAAATCCCAGTGCAGAGAGCATGCCGAAAAAATTCGCGGTCGTCGTATCGACTGTGTTTGCATTTTTCAGCCTACGCTTTAATTCTTCCGTTCCAATCCCACAATCCTTTAGCGTGTCAGATCGATCTGCGATCAATTCCTCTATTTCCGCTCTATTTTCCTGCGTGATGAATGGTTCGAACAACTGAGTCAGCTTGACGTGTATTGGGACATCGGCAATAGAGCGGTCTGATGCCCCGATTTCATCGGGCACACTTTTTTGCGACGTGGAGTCTTCCTCGCTAATTGCAGTGGGATTTTCACGCCTGTTGCTTGTCGGGGTGTTAAAAATATCGAACTGAGAGCTGATGTCATATATGTCCCGTTCGCTTGACCTCTGTGACCCCGACATATTGGAGATCGAATCCGATGGCACTCGAAAATTCTCATACCCAAATTGCAGCCGACGCCTATTTTTTCCAAAAGCCATCGAGGATAATGAACCTGTTCCTTTACGCTCCTTATATTGAAAGCGGGGAGGCGGCTCCGATATGGTGCGGGGACGTCGGCGCAATGTGTCGAATGGTGTCGGTGTCGTCGAACTTATCGGTGCAGTGTAACGGGACTGTATTGAAGAGAGCATAGAGCATCCTTGTCAATTGGAACGGTAATCGGAGCGGCCGCGATTTGGCGCCTGCCTCTTTGCCTGGCGTTATTGATCCTCTATCGTTTTTCGCCTGTCTAAAAGCTTGAAGAAAACATTTCGATAATCCGCGTACGTTCATTTGCATCATTCTGTGCAATGCTTGCCGCCGATTCTGCCGCCACCCTGGTTTTCTCTATCGCCTGCAGCATTGCAGCAGTGCATTGATAGCGGCTGCGAACAAATGAATACGACTCCGTCATGCATTTTCCGTGCAAAAATTCCGAATACACATAGTCGTCGCCATCATGCGTCAGGCCATCCGGCATGGTTTGGCTTTGTTCCGGCCGGTCTTGCAATGCCTGCGCCATATAGCGTTTCCAGATCGGTAAGGCATAAATGGCGCCGCTCCGGTTACCGAGACTTTTTGGATGATCGTAGCCGACCCATACCGTCGTGACGATGCCTCCGCCATAGCCGCCGAACCAGGCGTCGCGTGCATTGTTCGAGGTGCCGGTCTTGCCGGCCAGGTCGTCGCGATGCAGCGATTGCGCCGAGCGGCCCGATCCGTTGTTCACTACGCTGCGCAGCAGGCTGTCCGTCAACCATGCATTGCGTGCAGATATGATGCGGCGCGATGCATGGGCTGCCGCTGTTTTGCCGTCATATAAAACCATACCCGAGCGATCGGTGACTTGGGCGATCAGATAAGGCTGGCGATGCCAACCGCCGCTGGCGAAGACATTGAATGCCGCCGCCAGTTGCAACGGCGTGACGCCGCCCGCGCCTAAAGCCAAAGGCAGGGAAGGCGGATTGCGTTGTGATTCAAAACCGAAGTGGGTTGCATATTCTTGTACGTATTGCGCACCGGCCGCCTGCATTAAACTGACGGTCGCCATGTTTTTCGAATGCGTAAATGCGTTTCGGACACTGATAAATCCGTCGTAACGATGATTGAAATTACGGGGCCTCCAGGGGCTGGCGCCGGTTTCTTCGCGATTGAGCAGGCGCTGGCTATCATCGATTTCAGTGCCGGGAAAATAACCTTTTTCCAGCGCCGCGGAATACACAAACGGCTTGAAGGCGGAGCCCGGCTGGCGGTAAGCCTGCATCGCATGATCGTATTTGTTGCGCTGATAGTCGAAGCCTCCGACCAGCGCGACGATCGCGCCGCTATCGACCTCAAGCGAGGCAATGGCCCCCTCCATTGCTGGCAGTTGGGTTAATGCCCAATGACCTGCAGCGCTTTGACGTACCCGCAGTACCGACCCTTCTGCGATTTGCCGTATCTGGGCGATTTTCAAGGCATCTTTGCCGATCCGCAGATCGTCTCTTTTGATGCGCACCAGACTGCCGTCGGATAAAACAACGTCAATCGATTGCGGCCCGATTGCAGTGGCGATGGCGCTTTTAAGGGCGCCGCTATCCGGATGCAATAGCAGCGCCCGGCGAATTGCGAGGGCGCGTGTTGCGCCATGCGGTAACGCAATGCGCCCCTCCGGCCCCAGATAGCCGCGGATGTTTTGCATATCGATCAACTCGTCGCGTAGCGCGGCATCTGCTGCGCGTTGTTTCGGCATCTCCAGTGTCAGATGCAGATTCAGGCCCCGGCTGTAGGTGTCGTCGCCGTAGCGGTCCATTGCCCAGAGCCGCGCTTGTTCCACGGCATAGGCCGCCTCGCGTACAGCACTGCTGCCGCGCACGGCCAATATCAGCGGCTGCGCCAGTGCCCGTCGATACGCGTCTGCATCGATATCGCCCAATGCCAGCATGCGCTGAAGAATGTAGCGCTGCCGCTGCAGTGCGCGCTCAAGATTGATCATCGGATTATAGGCAGAGGGCGCTTTCGGCAGGCCGGCCAATAAAGCCGACTCCGCCAAGCTCAGTTGCGCTAGCGATTTGCCGAAATAAATATGCGCGGCTGCCGCGAAACCGTAGGCGCGTTCACCCAGATAGATCTCGTTCATGTACAACTCGAGCAAGCGATCCTTGCCGAACCGGGATTCGAGCTTGTACGCCATCAGAATCTCGGCGAATTTGCGCGTCCAGGTTTTTTCGCGCGTCAAATAGAAATTGCGCGCCACTTGCATCGTGATGGTGCTGCCGCCCTGACCTTGGCGGCCGGTAAAGGTATTGGCCAGTGCGGCGCGCGCGATGCCTGCGTAATCCACGGCGCCATGCTCGTAGAAGCGCGCATCCTCGATCGCCAGCAGCGCCGCGCGCATGGCAGGCGGAATTTTTGTCAGCGGCCATACTTCGCGGCGTTCAGGCCCGTATTGGGCCAGCAATTCGCCCTCTGCAGAATAAATGCGCAAGGGTTCGGCTGCCTGATAACTGGCGAGCGCATCGACGGCGGGTAACTGGTCCCAGAAATACCAGCTTGCAGCCGCGATGCTCAAAATGCCGGCCAGACTCAAACCAAGCGCAAGCCCGATGACAAAACGCAAACGTTGGCGCATAGAGGTGGACGATTTAAAAACAGTAGAAGAACAGCATTATGGGGAGCTCGCGCGCGGCCCCCAAGGACATGAAAAGCATGTTTGCTATGATTAGTTTTTCTAAGGAAACATTTCTTCATGGATATTAACGCCAAGCAAGCGACCGCTTTGTTAGCCGTACTGGATACGGGAAGTTTTGAAAAAGCCGCGGAACGTCTGCATTTGACGGCTTCGGCGGTATCGCAACGGATACGCGCGCTGGAAAGCCAATTCGGCGGTCCGCTGGTGATTCGCAACAGGCCGTGTTCCGCAACCAGGGCGGGTACCCGCTTATTGCAATATTTACGTCGGGCTTCACAACTTGAAGCCGATTTCGTGACGGATTTGAATGGTCCGGAGGGCGCGCTGTGGACGGCCGTGGTGGCGGTGAATGCAGATACTTTATCGACTTGGTTTTTTCGGGAACTGGTGGAAGTTTTATTGCGGGAAAATGTGTTGCTCGATATTACTGTGGATGATCAGGATCATACCTATCGGGCGCTGGAAAGCGGCCGCACCATCGGTTGTATTTCAAGCGAATCGCGCGCGATGCGCGGTTGTAACGCAGCATTGATAGGCGTGATGCGTTACCGCCTGATGGCGTCGCCGGCCTTCAAGGCACGCTGGTTTCCGCAGGGGATGACGCGCCGGGCGGCCGCACAGGCGCCGGTCATTGCACACACCCCCAAAGACGCATTGCAATCACGCTTTCTGAAGCAGCAATTCGGCCTGTTGCCGGACGCCTTTCCGCGTCATTATGTCCCGATGCCGGGGCCGCGTTTGATGGCCATCGAACGCGGCCTGGGATATGGCATGGTGCCCGAATTGCAGCTTGAAGAAACATCCCGCAAGAGCGCGTTAATCGACCTTGCGCCGCAACATCCGACCGATGTGGCTTTGTATTGGCATAGTTGGGATGTGCAATCGCCGCGCATGGCCAGCTTGTGCAGGCGCATAGTGGAAACCGGCCGGAAATCGCTGCGCGCGCTTTAATGCGCCGCGGCGATTTTGGCTGTTTTACGGACGTTACGACTTGAGAAAGCGGATTTATGCAGGCAGGATTTCGAGCAGCGTTTCCGGCGGACGGCATAAGCGGGTACCCATCGGTGTAACGACAAACGGCCGATTGATCAAAATCGGATGCGCCAGCATCGCAGCGAGTAATTGCGCATCTGTCTTGGAAGGATCCTCCAGGCCCAGTTCGGCGTAAATCGGTTCCTTGGCGCGAATCGCCTCGCGCACGGTCAGTCCTGCATCCGCGATTAATTTGGACAGCGTTGCCTGCGTAGGGGTGTCGGTCAGATATTCGATGATCTCGGGGGCAATGCCTTTTTCCTGCAACAAAGCCAAAGTACCGCGCGCCATGCTGCATTTTGCGTTGAAATAAATCTTTACTGACATGGTTTGTCCTTTCATGATGAGCGGTGAAAGAGTCAAGTATGCCCGAAAAGAGCCGTTACTTATTTGAAGAGCGGCTTTATGTGCGTGGCGGCGGGTTTCTGAAAACACGACTTTTTCCTGTAGGTAACAGAAAATTGTGCCAAAATGCCCGATCAAAAATTAAAATTGCGGGGATTTATTGTGAGTACCGAAGGCAACGAAACCCCAAAGCTGGTATTTGAACTCGACGATAGCAGCGGCGCGCTGAAAGTGACTTTTACACCCGCATCGCGGCCGGCGGCTGCGGTATTGGAAGCTGCGACCGACGCCGGCCAGCCGATTGTCATTGCGGACGAAGTCACGGCTGACGCCGAATCCGCTGGGTCTTTCGTTGAGCCGCCCAGCACGTTGTCATGCCAGGAAGCGATGGCTGCACAGGGATACGGTGCATTCTGGGTTGACGAACCTGCATTATCCGGTTTTATTCGCGCAGTGCAGCAAGCCAAGGAACCGACCACAATGACGATCGCGCATCGGCGCGACGGTGAGTTTTCGTTGACGGTTTCCGAAGATTTGATGACGGCTACGCTGACCCTGATTCCGCCCCAGGGCGGTGCGGCAAAGGGCGCGGCCGTTATCGACGCAATGCGGGAACAGAATATCGTCCACGGCCTTTTGCAGGCCGAACTGGATGCGGCGCTTGCCGCCGGCGTCTGTGAAAAACTGGTGATCGCGCGCGGCGAATGGCCGATTGAAGGCAGTCCTTGTTATTTTACGAGCTTGCTGGAGAGCGAGGATGACGAAGAGGAAGAGGGCGAAGACGCGGAAGGCGATGACGAGGAAGATGAAGACGACCGCTTCAAGATCATCAAATACCGCGATCTCGGCTTTTTGCTGTTGGTGAATCCAGGCGATCACCTGATGCGCCGCACGCCGCCGGTTCCCGGTAGCGCGGGTATCGATATCCAGGGCAATCCGGTGCCGGCGATGCCGATGCACGAAATTCGTTTCAACGACAAGATTCTGGGCGCCGAGCCGGATCCGGAAGATCCTCATTTGCTGGTTGCGACGGTCAGCGGCCAACCGGTGGTCGTTGCCAACGGTGTGACGGTGAATCCGGTCGTGGAAGTCGAAAACGTCGATCTGACCACCGGTAACATCGATTTCAACGGCACCATTACCATCAAGGGCGATATCAAGGCCGGCATGGTGTTGAAGGTCACCGGCGACGTGATCGTCAAGGGGCTGGTTGAAGCGGCCGAAATTCACGCCGGCGGTAATATTTCCGTGACGGGCGGGATTATCGGTCATGCGGCAACCCAGGCCAGCACCTTGAGCACGGCTGCGGCAGTGCCGTTTGCCAATGCCAGAGTAGTGTGCCAGGGATCGTTGCAGGCTTTATTTGTGGAGTCGGCTTACGTGCAGGCCGGCGAATCGATCCTGATCAAGGGCAATGCTCGCCAAAGCGAAATGATCGCCGGCAAGCAAATTGCGGTGGGCAAGGGCAGCGGCAACAAGATCGGCCAAATTGTCGGCGGGCGTACGCATGCCACCAATTTGATTCATGCAGCATGGGCCGGTAACTCCAACGGCGCGAAAACGGAATTGCAAGTCGGCTCAGATCCTTTTCTTGCCACACAACTGGCCACTGCCGAAGCGACATACAAACGTAAGCTGGAAGAAATCGATCAAGTGATCAAATTGCTGGCGTTTTTGAAGCAAAATCCGCAAAAAGCCGCGGTCAACGGCATGGGCGAAAAAGCGGAGGCCACGCGGCGCAGACTGCTGGGTGAAAGCAAAGCATTATTTGAAGAACAGATAGCGCTGAAAGAAAAACTGACTGCCGTCGATCAGGCCCGCATTAAATGCACCAAGGGCATGTATGAGGGCGTAGAGGTACGAATCGGCAAGCAATTATGGCCAGTTACCAGCGACCTCGGTGCCGGCACCTTGCAACTGAAAAACGGGATTATTTCTCTGGGATAGAGTGGTTGCAGCGCTTGCAATTGCCGCGGGCGCTGCAGTTCGTCAGTCGCGGGCCGGGGCCGCAGGGCACCCGCGCCAGCTGGACGCCGCCGGGATATGCTCCCCTTTCATCACCAACGTCAACGATCCCAGTTTGGCATCGTCGCCGACTTTGGCGCCGTACAATACCGCACTGCGCGGCCCCATATAGACGCGTTTGCCGATGTGCACGTGATCGATCTTCATCACCCGGTCTTCAAACAGGTGCGTTTGAGGGCAAGCCAATGCGTTGAGTTCACTGTAGTCGCCGATCCGCACGCAATCGAATTCCGTAATATCGGTGGTGTTCATATAGACGCCGCGCCCGATCTTGGCGCCCAGTAAATTGAACGCCAGCGGCAGCCACGGCGTGCCGCGTAAATAACTCATGAAATTCGGTACCGCGATCCCTTCATACAAATTTGTCACGCCTTCGGTCAACCAGACGAACGGCGTCCACATCGGCACGCTGCAGCTGCGATAACGCCTTAGCAAACTCCATTTCATGGTAGCGACGAAAACAAAACTGCCGACGCCATACAGCAAGCCCGCCAGTGTCAGCCAGCCGATCACCTCCAGCCAGCGCCCGGCGCCGGCTTCCGGCATCAGATTAAGCACCACCGTATAGCCGACCGCAATCACCATGGCATGCGGTGTGATGATGCGAAACGCCTCCACCAGGCTGCGGCCCAGACGGCGGCGGCGCGAAGGACGGAATGTCAGCGCTTCCGGAAATCCGCTGGTCGTTTCGCGCGCCGGCAAATTGATCGGCGGCGATCCCAGCCAGGTATCGCCGGCCTTCATCTGCAGATTATTCGGCGCCCGCGAATGAACGCCGATCAAAACATTCTCCGGCAAGATCGTGCCGTCCGGAATATAGGCACCGTTACCGACAAAGCTGCGGCGCGAAATAACCGTCGCTTTCATACTCATCCATCCACCATCGATCTGTTCATCGCCCAGCAATACTGCGTCGGCGATAAACGTTTCGTCGCCCAAAGTGAGCATATCCGGCACCACGCCCAACGCAGTCGAAATTTCGGCATCGCGCCCGACTTTCGCTCCCAGCAGACGATACCAAAGCGGCGCATAAACCGTCGCATAAACGCCATGCAAAATACTCAGGCTCGATTCCTGGATCTGATTGACCAGCCATTTGGCGCAGTAAACATTGCTATGCACCGGCCAGCTGCCGGCCTTCATGCGCGGCAACATGCTCCAGCGGATGAAAGCAGACAGTAATGCGGTACAGATAATCAATACGGCGGTCGCCGGAAATGCCAGGACAAAGTATTTAACCAGCTGGAACGGCACCCGGTTGCTCTGCAGGAAAGGGAAGCGGTCGACGTTATCGATCCAGTCGATCAGCACAAAGCTTGGGAAGACCGGCATGAAGAACAAAGTCGTGATCAATATCGCGCCGCAGACAAAAAACACCGATTCGCCGAGCTGGCGCCGTGCGCTTACCGGCGGCCGGGCAGGATGCTTGCTGCGGTCGAATACGCCGGCATCGCGCGCCGGAGAACCGCTCCAGATGCGGCCGGCCGGTACCGACTGACCGCCGCCTAATGCAGACTGGCCTTCCAGATGGCCGAATGCGCCGACCTGCGTATCGCCTTCGAGCACCGCGTAAGAACCGATGCAACTGTCTTCGCCCAGGGTGATTTGGCCCAGCCATAGCTGACCATGCTCGATCCGCGCGTTTTCAAAGTTGACGGCATTACCGATGCTGACGCCGGCACGCGCGTCGAACAGATCGTGTGCGCGTAAAGTGATCGAACCGATGACAACTTCCGGTCCGATTTGTGCGCCCAAGGCCCGCAACCACCATGTGTATAAAGAGGAGCCGCTCAACAGATAGGCCGGAGCGGATTCAATCAGCCGGTCGACCAGCCACCAGCGATAGTAGGTTAGCCCCCAAAGCGGATAACGTCCCGGCTTCAAGCGTCCGGCAATCAGCCATTTGGCGGCAATGGCAACGGCAAATTCCAGCGCCGTGGCAACTAAAAAAACGCCGATCGATATCGCGATCGCGCGCGGAATCGAATCGCCGGGATCGCCGGTGTAAAAGTGGTAGGCGAAGAATGGCGCCAGCCATTGCATCATGCGCATGGCAACCAGCCACGGCACCGCCGCTGCCTGCGCCGCGCCGCAGGCCCAGCGTTTCCAGGTGGCCGGCGGCTGCCAGTCGATATCGACTGCGGAGCGGGCCGCAGGCGGTTCCGATAGACGGGCGGCAATGCGGCCGATCTGACGATTAATATAGATATCGCGCACGGTTACGTGCGCATAGCGAGAGTCGGTGCGCAGCGCCGATGCCAGGCGTGCCGCCAATAAGGAATGGCCGCCCAGGTCGGTGAAAAAATCGGCATCGCGCAGAATCGGCTGGCCGGGGAACAACTTGTTCAACGCCGCAAACAGCGCTGCTTCGGCAGGGCTTTCCGGCAAATCCGAGTCCGGTCCATCGGCCGCGCCCAACGCTGCCGACAAGACACGCACCTTGAGCGCATTGCGGTCGATTTTGCCGGAGGTCAGCCGTGGCATTTCCGGCAGGGACTCATAAAAACCAGGCTGCATATAAGCAGGCAGGCGTTGCGCCAATGCAGCGCGCAGCGAAGCGCCGGAAATGACGGCGCCGGATTCGGGGACGATGAATGCGATTAATTGATCGATGTCTTGGTCTTTGCGCAAAATAACCGCGACAGTGCCTACGCCGGCCTGTTCTGCCAATGCTGCTTCGATCTCGCCCAACTCGACGCGAAAACCGCGAATTTTGACCTGATCGTCGGTGCGTCCCAGACACTGCACGCGGCCGTCGGCATCGATTCTGGCCAGATCGCCGGTCCGATAAAGCCGCCGATCCATCGGCTCGACGGCCCAGGGATTTTCGCGGAACTTTTCGGCGGTCAGCGCGGCGCGTCCCAGATAACCGGCGGCAACGCCGGGACCGAAAATGCAAAGCTCTCCGGTCTCGCCGCGCGGCAGCAGGCGCAGCGTTTCGCCGGCGCCGGCATCGATAATCAACATGCCGTAGTTCGGCAGCGGTTGTCCGATTGTCACCGGTTGATGCGCTTCGAGCTGCGCGAGGCTGGCCGATACCGTGGTTTCGGTCGGACCGTAGGTATTGAATATTTTGCGACCAGGACGCGCCCAGCGCGTCACCAGCGATTCGGGGCACATTTCGCCGCCCAGATTGATCAATCGCAAGCCAGGCAAATCCTGATTGAACAAGGCCAGTAATGTCGGTACGGCGTGCAACACCGTGATCCGTTGATCGATCAACGCTTGCGGCAGCGCTTCCGGATCGGTGGCGATGTCCTTGGGCGCAATCCATAAGCTCGCACCGACCAGATAGCTGATCCAGATTTCTTCGAACGACATATCGAACGCCAGCGAAAATCCCTGATACACCTTATCGGATTGGCGAACCTCGAGTTGCGCATTTTCGCTGCGCAGAAAATGACAAATCGCCGCCTGGCTGATTTCGATGCCTTTCGGCTTGCCGGTGGAGCCGGAGGTATAGATGACGTAAGCCGGATGGCTCGGCAGCAGTCCGCTGCGGCGCAGCAATGGTGCGCCGGTTGGCGTGAGCAGCGCTTGTTCGCTCCATACAGTCACGCCGGGCAGCGTCAAGGCCGCGCCGAATGCCTCGGTGCAGATCAAGCCGGCGGCTTGCGCATCCAGCAAACATGTGGCAACCCGGTCCGGGGGCGCATCGGCATCGAACGGCAGCCATGCGGCGCCCGACTTGGCAATGCCGGCTTGCATGATCAACAAGCTTATACCGCGCGGCATCCACAGTCCGATGATTTGGCCCGGCCGTACGCCCGCGGCGATCAGGTGCGATGCCACCAGATCGGCTTGTTGATTGAGTGTTTGGTAATCGAGGCTGCGGTCTTCGAAAGTCAGTGCGATCTGCCGAGGCAGGCGGGCTGCGGTTGCTTCCAATACATCTGCCAACACCTCGTCTCGCTGCAGTGCCGGATCTCTTTCCCCGAACAGAATATCGGGATGCGGCGCAGCGATCGGAACGTCGTCAAATGATTGCAGAAGCATGAATTGGAGCCGGGGTAAATCGCCGATGGTAGCACGTCAGTTGTCGTTTAAACATCTGTCGCGCGACTCGTGCGGCGTGAATAGTTCATTTTCAATGCAGACACAAAATTTCGTTGTTTTTTTGTGCGGGTTGAATCGTTTTTTTGAAGCGTTTTGCCAGCCGCATCCATAAAAAAAGCCTTTTATATCAAAGGCTGCGGCCGGTTTTCCTCATCTTGTCGATGAAGTAAACGCAATTGCCGCTATTCGGTTGACACGCCTTTGGCGAAGCTTTCGCGTTCCTTGTCATGGAACCGGATCGGTGATTTTGGCACTTTAGACGTGCAGTTCACTTGAATCGAAATTTTTAAAGGCCTTTCCATGACCACTCCCGTATCGCAGGCAGCAATTTCCACCCCTTATTTCCCATCCCCGGTTTCCGAGAAAAATTCATCGCAAAGCGCTGCCGTATCCGACACCGTATCCGAGCCGCGGCGCGCCACCGGTGCAGGCATTGAAATGACGTCCAGGCTTCCTGGCCTGATTGCCGGTTTTGCCGAAGATAAGGAAAACGTCGGTAAGGCCATCGAAATAGTCGATCAGACGTGCAAAAAAATTCTGGACGGCATCGATGAAAAGATGAGGCTTAAGAATGAAGAACAAGCACAGCGGCAGGGCGCAACTGAAGATTTATTGCTAATAGGAAATTCTCTGGGAAATTATAAAAATGAACATCCCGGCCAAAAAGGGGCCATCGATCTGTCCAGCATCGTCGTGACGTTATCGTCGGCGTCGCCGTTGTTTGAAGAAGGGGGCAAAACAATGCCTCTCGCAGACCTGATCGCCTATTACAAGAAAGAACACCCGGAACTGGCTTTGCCGCAGGTACCGACAACGGTGAGGATGCTTGACTATTTTCGCGGGCAAATAGATACAGCGATCCGAATATCTCTGGAGCCGGCCTCGCAACGCGCCTTCATCCATCTGCAAGAGTGCGTGCAGGAAAAACGTGCGATGACAGAAATGCAAAGCATGATGTACCACATCATTTTTGCTGCGTTCGAAAAATTCGTGAGTGGAATGTAGCCGACAACCAAGTCGATCCCGAAATCAACGAGCAACTAATCCAGGAAAACATCCAATGAGCGACTTTGTAACATCTGCAGTAACACCCGTATTTCATAATATTGCGCCAGCCAGTGCAAAAATTGAAGATGCCGACATACCACGGCCCGAGCGTGATCTGATGAAGATGGAAGAAGAATATATCGTGCAAGTTCTGAAAATGCTGAACAACCGGATCGCAGACCAGGCGAGCCGCTCCGCAACGATGAACGATATTTTAAAAGTGGTCTCGGCGTTGAAGGAAATCGAACTGGAAGGCAAAAAAACAATCGACCCCGCCGTATTCAACAAGCAGATTGCGCTCGACCAGCATTCGCCGGCCGCGGCGAGCAAACCAGGCGAGGACCCAATTGCCAGCAAGAGCCTATGGGATGTGCTACTTGCCTACGACATCTGCGAAGAAGGCGCTGCAAAGCCGGTCACGATCGCGCAATTGAAGCTGTTGATCGATAAGGCAGAAAGCAGCAATGAATCCATCAGTTCGATGTCGCAGGTGAGAGCAATCGAGCTGAATCGCTTCGTCAGCAGCCGCGATCAGGCATTTTCACTGAACGCGAATTTGCTTCGGCAACTGATGGAAATGATGCAAGCAATCATTAAACAAATGTAAGGAAGCGCTAATCATGCAATCAATTAATACCGCCGTTTCAAGTACGGCACTCCCGGCACGACCGTCGGTTTCAGATGATTTCATCAATTGCCCTCCAAAGCGTGCGCCGACGTCGGAAATGGATGGCACAGGCAAACTTGCGTATCCCGATATCGCAGAAATTTCGGTGCTGGCCGGTGATTTCGTTTTACTGGCGCAAACCAGCATTGCATTGATTGAGAGCGACGACAAGCGCGCACCGGATATCGATGCAAAGGAAGCACATGATCTGGCGCACTTGCGACGCATGAAAGCGGAGACGGAACAAGTACTGAAAAGCGCCGCATCTCATGTCGATTTGACGGAGGGTGCAGTGGAAATGATGCTTGTCATGCTGAGTATCGAATTATCGGAAATCATCGATAAGCTTTTAAAAGGCCGCATGCAATCGCAAAAAGATCGCAACGGGCAAATCAATGCCTTCACCGAATTGCAGAACGCCCTGCGAAAGATGGAGAAATCTACCGATGCTTTCAATGCTGCTGCACTTGATAAGCAAGATTATGTGACGCCGCCAGGTTCGCAGATGAAGCAAGGAAGCATCGACAGAGCACGGATAGAATTTGAAAAAGGGCTTGATGCTGCATATGCTTGGGCACAAGAGTTTTATCAGAAAATGCTTGATTTGTGTCTCAGAACGAGCAACTTTAAACGGGATTATGACAATGCTCAAAGCCAAGGCTACACCGAGTTGACAGTGGATTCGGAGGGACATTTCGAGTTTTTGGACAAGAGCGGCTACTCAAGAGAAATACTACCTCTTTCCGGGATGGAATATAAGTTAAAAAGGCACTATGAGAAAAAACAGGATGCAATCAACAAATGCACTGCCGATTTTCATGCGCGTATTGGTAATGCTGAAAAAGTAAGCCTGAACGACATGCTGATCTATTACGGCGTCTACAAAGAAGGCGAAAAACTACCCGTAACAAAAGAAGACCTGGAAGCTGCGAATGAGAAGATTTCATCCATGGTCAACAGCATTAATTCAGTCCAGGGGATGAAGATGCTGGGCATCCAAAAATTCACCAATGGCCGCAACGAAGCTTACGACCTGGCGGTCAAGGTGAACACAACAAAATTCGATAGCCTGAATGCGTTGATCAGAATGATCGGCGACCGTTGATGGCGTCATTCCAATACGCCGCCCGATACCCGATTAATACGCAATAAACATGGATCAGGACATTGTAGCCGCCGAAATCCAGGCGCTGCTGGCATCGCTGAAATCGTCGCTTGCCGGCGGTTCCAATAATGCCGGCAGCACCTCGCCCGCTTCTGCCGCTTCCGCCGGAACCGACGGATATAGCCAGCCAGCCGATCTATTGCCGAGCCCGCGATCTTTGCGGCGCTTTCTATTAATGATATAGCGCCGGAAATCTTGCGCGCTACATTGAACCTTCACAGGCTGCGCCGGCTTCGGCATGACCCCCAATTAACCAGTGTTTGAAGGACGTTATAACGATGATTTCAATCCCCGTTGCATATACGGATACGCATCGAATATCGATGCCGCCGGAAACAGTGCCTACCGTTGCGGATGCAACCAGGCAGGATGCCGCTCCAACAAGTTTTCCGCAAGCCGCGCTTGCGGAAAAAGAAGCCGTCATTCTGCTGGACACCTTGCGCCGGGCCAAAGCCGCCACACAACATTCCGCGTTTCCGATTGCCGGTAAAGATGCTGCTCCGGTTCGCAACAATTTAAAAATGCTGATCGGCTTGGCCGAGAACCAGCTGAAGGGTTCCGGTCCGGCCCTCCAGTCCGCCGGCGTCACGGGATTCACGGCGTCCCCAGCATCGAAGCCGATGGAACCGGCTCAAAATTTACAGCAAAGTAAATCCGCCAGCCTCGGCGCGATCGGCGATCGGCTTGCGGCAGCCGGTCAGCATAAAGAGGCAGTAATGCTGTATATGGCAGCGGACATGAATCTGGCCGAACAGACCGACATGCGCTACGTCGTCAGCTCCGGAAAATCGTTATTGGCGCTCGGCCAGGTGGAACAGGCGGAAGAAGCGTTTCTGTTGGCGCGCTCGACGCATTCATTGAATGGCGGAAATCAATTCGTCGCCGCAGACGAACCGATTTTCGATATCGATTACCTGCTTAGCGAATTAGGAAAACTCCAGCATGACACATCGCAAACCCGGGTAACGTCGCAGCAGGGCGCCATCCAGCGCAATCGCGATAGCCGGGAAGCGCAGATCAAGCAAAAGCTGGAGGCAATGGAAGCCAACAGCAAAGCCAAGGCGGAACACGAAGCTGCTGCAAAAAAAGCAGGTTTCTGGAGCAAGCTTTCGATGGCCCTTGGCGTGGCGACAGCGGTATTGGGCATCATGCTGGCGCCGTTTACCGGCGGCTTGTCACTGATTGGAACAGCTTTACTGGTTGCCGATCTGACCCTGGAGCTGGGTGAATATTTTACCGGCATCGAGATGTCGTTTCAAACGAATCTGCAGAAGGTCTGTGTACTGGTTGTCAACGAAGTCCTAAAAGGGGTGGGGTCGCCACAAGCCCGCGAACTCTGTGCGGCAGTGCTTGCTCTCGTGATTAATATCGTCCTGATGGTGGTCTTGGCGAAAATGAGCGTGACTGGATCGATAAAAAATATAGCGCAGATAGCATCAAAGGGCAGCCGGGCAATTTCAAAAGGCAGCCAGGCAGCTTCGGAAGCCGGCAAGGTTGTTTCAGAGGCCGGCGAGGCAGTTTCAGAGGCCAGCAAGGCAGCTTCAAAGGGCAAACAGGTGAAAGATTACCTGATAAAAACCGGTGGAAAAAGAATGATCCAACTCACGACGCTCAGCGGCGCTCTCACAAGTATCTATGGCGGCGGATGTGCCTATGATTCTGCGGTAGCGGGATTCGAATTGAATGCGTCTGACGTTCAGCAAACGGACATTGAAAAACGGCAAGTAAAGCTGGACAAACTATTTGAACAGCTCAGCGATGATCTGAAATTAGTGGCGAAAGAACTTCAGCGCGATATGGAGTTACTCGCGGAAGTATTGTCGGGCAACATCGAAAATCGCCAAAAAACCATCACCGCATTATTTCATCGACCGAATCTGGCAGCCTAGTATCGAATGGATCATTTCATCGATCCGATATGTCAAATAAAAGGATTAATCATGACAACTATAACGGCAGTGCCGCAGACTGCGGCGCCATCTTTTAACGCTACTCAAATAAGCGAAGACGAACAATCGCTGTCTATTGCGCCGAAAGTGGCTCACGCTCCAGAACGCAAAAACAATTTAGCGATCGACACCGTTTCCACGCAATTGATTACGGCATTGATTGACAGCAAAGATGGCGTCAGTCTTCCCTTAAGCCAAAGCTGTATGGAAGTTCAACGCGCCAGTGCTTGGGGTCGTGTCCTGGCAACAGCGCAAGCGGGCGAAAAAACGGGCGACGCGATACATGTTGCGCAGATGGCAGAGCATTTGCATGAAGCGATGGCGGTGGAAGCGAGCATTGCATCGACAGCAATAGTGACTTTGACGGCGGCGCAAAACGGTGCCATCGAGCTTGATGCGCCAACCGAAATCGAACTTAACCAGCAACTCGGGCGATTCCTGCAGGTAGCAGATCGGCTGGAGACACTCGCATCCAATAGATCCGACGACGGAGAGAAAGTGGATCGGCACACCGATTCCCATCGTTTTACCGCATCGGCTGCATCGCAACTGGAAGCATGGAGCAAGAACAGCGATATCGGCACCGAAATACTGCGCCTATATATGGATTCCCTGATACGCATGCGGGAAAGCTTGCGGGAAAGTCGTCAACTTGCGTTGAGTTTTTATACCTTGCATGCGGACGCCGCCATCGTGGCCTTGAAAAAACAAGGGCAAGATAACTGGATGAAGGAAATATTAAGCGCGGTCGGTCTTATCGTATCCGGGGTGATTCAACTGGTTCCGCTGGTTGCAATGCCGATCTACGATCGCATGACGCGTCCGGCAAAAGTGGAAACGCATAGAGTCAAAGAACCCATGGCGGAGAAAAATGCAAAACCGGCGCGTCCTAGCCGTGAAGAAACGGAGCGTAAAAAAGAGCTGGATTCGCGGGATAGACACTCCGACCTTATGAGATTGCAAACTACTCAGAATTATTGCAGAGCTCTAGCCGAAATCGCCCAAGGCAGCTTTAATATCGGCGCCGCTTTTTATGGGCTTTATGCCTCAAACGACGGTGTGGAACATTTTTCGCAAAATGCCGAAATGCAAAAGCAGATTTTCCAGCGCGATAAATGGAGTGTGGAAGCAGACATGATGACACGCTCGATGGAACAGGTCGCTTCCACCATCAACGACTTGCAAACGCGCCAGACCGATTCAATTTCCAAATTGAACGGGCGTGTCTAACGCTTGATTTCTTTTGACCTTCGATGCGGGTTTCGACCCGCTAAGACTCATCTTGTTGATTAAGGAGACATTATTTTTAATCAAAATCCTGTTACGCATGACGTAAGCATCATCAGAGGAAATAATTCTGCCTTTTCTGATAATGGTTACCTTGCCCCAAGGCCGACCAAAACCAACGACGGCTTTTATATCGGCGTCAATGGTCTGTTGATAAAAATTAATTTTTCACAAAAAGTGCCAGAGGAGATTACGGCGAATGACACACAGTCGGAGCAGGTATCGCTCGACAAAATCGAATACCTTTCATCCGTTACCGATTCTGCGGGCAACATCACACTTCGCTATCAACTGCATCGCGCCATGCCGATGAACGAGGAAGATCCCACCCTATCCGTTCACGATGCATCCAGGCCGTACGATGATCCTCTGAGCGACGAAGAAATAGCGGAATCGGATCTGCTAACCAGCCAATTATTAAATGTGCAGACGGACCCGGATATGGAAGCGGCAATGACGAAAAGAAAAGCGCATGAGACTGCCTTTGAAGAACTGAAAACGATCGTAGCCGGCCCGTGCAAGCTGGTAGGCGGTACCGATTTCGATCGTCACATGGCATTGCTAGATACGCACAATACGATGACGCGTATGTATGCAACGCTCGATTCCCTGGAACTGGCCGATGACAACGATCCCGGGATAGGCAACAGAAAAAGCGCAATGAAACAAGATCTGCGTGAAATGATCGATGATTTCGTGGCTTCGCTAACCCCCATACATCCTTGGCCCCCGGAATTGAAAGCGCTTGTTACTTCATTGATGCGCGACCTGGCAGAAAAGATGGATGGGGTGTCGCCGCCACCGGTAGCGACGGCCGATACACCGTCTTCACCGACTGGAGGTTATAAGCAGCGCTGGAAGCATGTAATTAATTTGGCTTCTTCGCATATGCGTCCTGAGGGTACGGAAGGCGCTCTCGGATTTGGCGCCAGCAAAAGGTCGAAGCAACGTCAAATAAATTTCTTGCCGCGGCAAGATATCGAAAATGGAGAATTGAATACGTATTTTTTAATGGGGAGCATTGATAAAATAGATGCAAAAATTCGGTCGATAAACGCTATGATCGATCCCGGAGAAAATACGACATCGGATGGGTTGAAACCAGGTGAAAACAGACGCGACGTATTGAAAGATGTCCGTGACGACCTGACTGAATTTCTCGATCGCTGGAGCAAGCC
>DASYCG010000026.1:0-20450 GCA_036500325.1 Herbaspirillum sp.
TGCGTTACAAGGTTTTTATTGAAACGATGAATTTGTCGGCCCTGGCCAATGCAGAAGGCCTGGATAAGGATGAGTTTGACGATTATTGCGATCACCTGATCGTGCGCGATTCCAAGACATTGGATGTGGTGGGTACTTATCGGGTGATGAGCCCGCACGGTGCGCGCCGCATGGGTAAATATTATTCCGAACAAGAGTTCGACCTGAGCCGCCTGGAAAATCTGCGCGGCATTACGGCCGAAGCGGGACGCGCCTGCATCCATCCCGACTATCGCAGCGGCGGCGTGATCATGATGTTGTGGGCCGGTCTGGCCGAATATATGCGCAAGGAACGTTGCGAATATCTGATGGGTTGCGCCAGCGTCAGCCTGGCCGATGGCGGCCACAATGCAGCAGCGCTGTATCACGCGTTAAGCGAAAACAATATGGCGCCGCCCGATTACCGCGTGGCGCCGCATCTGCCGTTCCCGATCGATGTACGCGAAGCCGGCCACGAGCCGCAGATACCGCCGCTGTTGAAAGGCTATCTGCGTAGCGGCGCCTGGGTTTGCGGCGATCCGGCCTGGGATCCTGATTTTCATTCGGCCGATTTTTTCCTGCTGTTGCCGCTGGCAAAGCTCGATAAGCGTTACGCCCGCCATTATCTGAAAGAAACGGCCAAGGCGTAGTGATTGTAATGAATGATTGTGATCGTTTGCGGCTTCACCGAGTTTCACTACTGATACGGAGATCCTATGAAATCACGTGACCAATTTCTCGATGCGGCAGACTTCGCACCGCTCTCCGAGAGCGGCAAGCGCATCCGGTTTCGGACCATCTGGATCTCCGATGTCCATCTCGGCACCACCGGTTGCCAGGCCAAAAAACTCCTGCAGTTCCTGCGCGCCACCGAATCGGAAACGCTGTATCTGGTCGGCGATATTATCGACGGCTGGCAATTGAAACGGCGTTGGTACTGGGATCAGGTGCATAACAATGTGGTGCAGAACGTCTTGAAGAAAGCGCGCAAGGGGACCAATGTGATCTTCGTGCCGGGCAATCATGATGAGGCGGTGCGGCAGTTCATCGGGCTCGATTTCGGCGGCATCAAAATTCGCGACGAACTGGTGCATACCACTGCCGATGGCAAACGCATGCTGGTGTTGCATGGCGACCGCTTCGACGGTGTGATCGCCTGCGCCAAGTGGCTGGCCTATCTGGGCGACAGCATGTACACCATGATTCTGAAATTCAACCAGTGGTTCAACACCTGGCGCGCCCGCGCCGGCCTGCCGTACTGGTCGCTGTCGCAATATCTGAAGCTGAAGGTGAAGAATGCCGTCAGCTACATCACCTCCTTCGAAGATGCGTTGGCGGTGGAAGCGGCTAAAAAGGGGCTGGACGGCGTGATCTGCGGCCATATCCACAAGCCGGAAATCCGCGATATCGGCGGCATCAAATATTGCAACGACGGTGATTGGGTAGAAAGCCTGACAGCGCTGGTGGAAGAGGCGTCGGGCGAATTGCGGCTGGTGACGTGCCAGGAAATCATGGAACGCAAGCACGCGATGCAACAAGCCAAAGCACTGGATAAAGAGTTGGACAAAATATGCGTATAGCAATCGTAAGCGATGCCGGTGCGCCGCAGGTCAACGGCGTCGTCAATACCTTGAACGCCACGCAGCAGACGCTGCAACAGGCCGGACACACGGTGCTGATGATCACGCCGGCCAGTTTTCGCACCTTCGCCTGTCCGACTTATCCCGAGATTCGCCTGGCGTACAAGCCGTTTGCCAAGATCTCGGCGGCATTGCGCAATTTCGCGCCGGACTGCATTCATATATCGACGGAAGGCCCGATGGGATTGGCGGCGCGTCGTTATTGCATCAAGAATAATCTGGCGTTCACGACGGCCTATCACACGCGCTTTCCAGAATATTTGAGCGCGCGCAGAATTTTGCCCAAGGCCTTGACGTATCGATTGCTGCGCTGGTTTCACGGCCCGTCGAAAGTTATCATGGTGCCGACAGTCGGCATCAAGCAGGCATTGGAAGAAAACGGTTTTGAGAATGTGGCGCTGTGGGGCCGCGGCGTGGATACCGAACATTTCAAGCCGAGAGAACCGGATCACGCCTGCATCAAGCGTCCCTTGTTTTTATATGTCGGACGGGTGGCGGTAGAGAAGAATATCGAGGCCTTTTTGCAGCTCGATCTGCAGGGCACCAAATGGGTGATCGGCGATGGGCCGCAACGCGAAGACTTGGAGCGGCGCTATCCCGGCGTGCGTTTCCTGGGCGGCAAAGCGCATTCCGAACTGGCTGCCTATTACAACTGCGCCGACGTATTTGTATTTCCCAGCAAGACCGATACCTTCGGCCTGGTGCTGGCCGAAGCGATGGCGTGCGGCGTGCCGGTGGCGGCGTATCCGGTTGAAGGCCCGGTCGACGTGGTGGCCAACGGCCGCTCCGGCATGCTTGGCGACGATCTGCGGCAAGCTTGTCTCGACGCGTTGAAACTGGACCGCGAAGAGGTCAGGGCGCATGCGCTGACCTATTCGTGGGAAACGGCGACGCAGCAATTTCTGCAGCACCTGCACCTGGCGCGCCGGCACGATGCCGAGATGGCCAAGGGACGCACAGCGCGGCCAGAATCGATTTAAGGCAACGCTGATTAAGTGCCATGGGCGGCGCCTTATTCTGAACGGCACGGGCTATACCCCTCGCCCAAACGAACGATTTTTTATGACACTAAAGAAAATCAGTCGTCTGCGAATTTTCTTTAAATCCATAAAAGACCGTTCGTTTGGGCGAGGGGTATAGCCCGTGCCGTTCAGAATAGGGCGCCGCCCATGGCACTTAATCAGCGTTGCCTTAATTTATTTCCAGGCCTGCGGATAGAGCGTCGAATAGCAGGTTGTCAGCGCCGGATCCTCGGCTGCCCTTTCTTCTATCAGCTTTGTCAGCCTGTCTGTCTGTTCAGCGCTGCACTGGCGAACGCCGGACATGTCATTTCTGCCGACCAGGGTTTCCCTGATGCCTTTCGATTCCCAGTGACCCAATAGCTTGCAGTCAAGGCGTCCGGCACGGTTCAGGCAGGCCCATGCGAAGGCGCGCAGGCTTAGCAATGAGTCTTGGTCGGTGCCGAATAGCGCGGCGGAACTGTATTTTACGAACAGCGTACCCAGGCATAGCAGCATTCTGGCTTGATTGGCTGGGGTATCGGCGAGGCGCTTGCCGGCACTGAAGGTGCTGTTGAATGTCTGCCAGAGCTGCTTGACATGTTTTGCGCTGATCCGGAGTTCGTCGGTATCTTTTCCGCATTCGCAAAGCTTCATCAAATGCTGCATCAACGGGACATCTTCGGTGAATGGTATGCGCCGGCCGGCTTTGTCTTCCTCCGGCGGCGGCAGGGTCTTGCAGATCAGTGCATCGATGAACTTGTTTTTATACGGGCTCTTATCGAAGATGCTGCTGAGCATCCCGATTGCGGCTTGCGGCGGCGGGGCAACGTTGTACAGCGCGAGCGGCACGGAACATTCGATGATTTCCTTGAGATTGCGCAAGGTTTCGAACTGGAATGCGCCGTTTTCATCTTTCCTGAGCAGATAACCGTTATAGGGTGAGTCGATACCGCGCGACAGGCCCCGCAAGGTCGCATCTTCGTAAACAACCGCCAGGTTGCAGGCAGGGTTCATGAATATGCTGCTGAACATGGGCAGGTCTTCATCGTGATTTTGCAGTGCGAGGGTAACGGGCTCGATATCCGTATGGAGCGCAAACCGCGCGCGCAATGCGAAATCCTGCGTACGGAATGATGGCGGTTCCGACTGTGTGTCGCGCAGCACCAATTGGCTCATTGCGCCGCAATAGCGTGGCCACGCCAGCTTCGGATTATTGCAAAAAAGATAGCTCACCACATCCGTAAATTGCGGGTCGTCGTCGCTTCTTGCGGCATGGTTCCATCGCTCCAGTAGCGGCGGCATCAAGGTCTCTGCAATCAAGCGGTTAAACGGAATGTTCGCGGGGCTACGGTCTGCATTCAATAGCGGGGACATGAAAAGGTTGATATTCGGCACTTCTCCCGACACGCACATGCTGCCCAGTAATAAGGTAAGCACCGCTTCTCTATAGACATCGTTATGCCGGCTATAGATGGTCGATAGCGCCGCCAGCTGGCTTTCGCGGTAGCACCAGTTCTGGTTGGTGCTGCGGCGCAGCGACATTTGCACGTGTTTCAGGCTGGCGTCGGAAAAATTTGTGCCGCTGCAGCATGCGATGCCGACAGCATTGTCAAGCTGCGCTCTCTGGAAATCCGTATCTTGCAGCAAGGCGCCATGGAAGTCTGCGCCGGTGAAAATCGTGCCGGAGGCTTTCACGCCTGTCATATCGGTGTTTTGCAGATTGGCGCCGCTCATCAGGGCCGATTGCAGATTTGCATAGCGCAGGATGGCGCCTTGCAATCGGGCGCCGCGCAGATCGGCCTGGTTGAATACGCCGTGGCTCAAATCGATCTCGTCCCAATGGCCTATGTTCAATATGAACAGCATGGCTTCGGTGTCCCAACTGACGGGCGCACGGTTGGCGTCGATGTCCATGATCATGGTTTCCCGTGTGGTGGCGTCCGCGCCTTTACTTGGTTTGAAGTTTTTAACCATTTCCCGAATGCTGCCGGTAATGGAAGCGTCCGCCAGGTCGGGTGAAATATTTTCCAGCAGGCGCGTGATGTCGCGCCGTCTCACATGCAAACCGTGGAGCGGCGCATGCAGGTCGAATGACACCGTACCGGCATTCGTCTCGTTCAACATTTTCGGAAAGACATGTTTGACCGCAATTAATTGTCGGGTCAGATCGACTGTGGCTGCCGTGTCTAAAGAATCCCGTTCGAAGCGCCCTTGCAGCAGTGTTTCGATTTTTCCCCGGAGGATGCTGCCGGAATCCGATGCCGCTGTGCTTCGGCATGGCAGAAAAGGTGCGATACATGAGATGGCCGCTAGTTGCATATAAGTTGTCCCGTTTGTAATGACGTAAAAGTATGCGGGTCAGCATAGGGGACTGGCGCGAGGAAACAAATCGGAGCCACCGTAATTTCAATACGGATAGTTCTGATTGTTGTGTAACTTACGGGATGCGGAGGATGATGCGGCCCTGCCGCAGGATTCGGCAGCGGAAGATTAGGTGGAACGAATGCTTATTTCGTCAGCAGATCCGGTGCAATCACAGCGCGCAGATAGGTGCCGGTGACGTTATTGCGTTCGCGTTGCGCGAACCACCAGACGTTCGCCTTGCGCAGCGACCAGTCCTGTTTGTCCATGCCCATCAGCATCGCGGCAATTTGCCCCAGCGCCGGCTGATGTCCGACGATCAGCACCGATTCGCGGTTGTCCGGCCAATGCGCTGCCGCGAGGATTTTTTCCGGCGTTGCGTCCGGCGCCAGGTCGGGATGAATTTTGAATTTTCTGCCGAGCGCCTCAGCCGTTTGCACTGTGCGCGTCGCCGGGCTTACCAGGATGCGGCAACTGCCGGGAAGATTGCGGTCCAGCCAGTCGGCTACTTTCCAGGCCTGCTTGTGGCCCTTGCCGGTCAATACCCGGCCTTCATCGGGCTCGCCGACTTCCGCTTCCGCATGCCGCCAAAGGATGAGGTCCATTAGTGTGTTTCCGGATCGATTGACGGTGCGCCGAGCGTGTCGGCCAGATCGTCTTGTGCGCTATAGGGAACCTGCTTGGAACGCAACTTGCGTTTGATGTAGCTGCCGTTTTGTTCCAGATGCCAGGCGTGGGTATTGTCTTTCAGATAGGGATTCAAGCCTTCATGAATGACCCGCTTTTTCAAAGCGGGATCCAGTATCGGGAAAGCGACTTCAATGCGGCGGAACAGATTGCGATTCATCCAGTCGGCACTGGCCAGCCGCACGTCGTGCGCCAGGTCGTTGCGGAAATAATAGATGCGCGTGTGTTCCAGGAAGCGCCCGATGATGGAGCGCACTTTGATATTTTCCGACAGGCCCGGTACGCCCGGACGCAGGGCGCAGGCGCCGCGAATGATCAGGTCGATTTTGACGCCTTGGGACGATGCTGCGTACAGTTCGCGGATCACCGACTCATCCAGCAGCGCATTCATTTTTGCAATGATGCGGCCGCGCCGGCCTTCGCGCGCGATGGTTGCTTCGTTGCGGATGGCGCGGATGATTTCCTTTTGCAGCGCAAACGGCGCCAGCCACAGGTATTCCAGTTTTTTCGGCTTGGTCAGGCTGGTCAGATGGATGAAGACTTCATTGACCTCGGCGGTGAGTTGCGGGTGCGCGGTCAACAGGCCGAAGTCGGTATAGAAGCGCGTGGTCGTCGGGTGGTAGTTGCCGGTGCCCAGATGCGCGTAGCTACGCAGTTCGCCTTCTTCGCGGCGAATGACCAGCGCCAGTTTGGCATGGGTCTTCAGGCCGACCACACCGTACACAACCTGGGCGCCGGCGTGTTCCAGCTTGTCGGCCCAGTTGATATTGGCTTCTTCATCGAAGCGCGCCATCAATTCGACGATGACGGTGACTTCCTTGCCTTGCTGCGCCGCGTAAATCAGTGCTTCCATCAGGTCCGAGTTCATGCCGGTGCGATAGATGGTTTGCTTGATCGCCAGCACATCGGGATCGCGCGAAGCCGTGCGAATGAAATCGACTACTGGCTGGAACGACTGGAATGGATGGTGCAGCAGTACATCGCGCGTGCTCAGCAGCTCGAAAATATTTTCGGTGCCCTGCAGCGCCGGCAAGCTTTGGTAAAACGGCGGAAAGCGCAGCGCCGGCTGATGCACATGGTCGACGATTTCGGACAAGCGCACCATATTCACCGGGCCATCCACCGCATACAGGCGGTTGCGATCGATCGAAAACTGGTTGAGCAGGAAATCCGACAGATGCGCAGGGCAGCGGTTACTGACTTCCAGCCGCACGGCCACGCCGAACTGGCGGCTGTGCAATTCGCTCTGCAGGGCCTGGCGCAGATTTTTGACTTCTTCTTCGTCAACCCACAGGTCGCTGTTGCGGGTCACCCGGAATTGGGAATAGGAAAGTACGTCGCGCCCCGTGAACAGTTCGTACATATGGGCATGAATGACTGAGGACAGCAGGCAGAAGCTGGTGCCGCCGTCTTCGGAAAGCTCGTCGGGCAGCTTGATGACCCGCGGCAGTACGCGGGGCGCCTTGAGAATGGCGATGGCGGTGCCGCGTCCGAAAGCGTCTTTGCCGGACAGTTCGACGATGAAATTAAGGCTTTTGTTCAGTACTTGCGGAAACGGGTGCGCCGGGTCCAGGCCGATCGGCGTCAGCAGCGGGCGTACATATTGATCGAAATAATTCTTGACCCAAGCGGCCTGGCGCTCGTTGCGGTCATCGTGGCGCAGCAGGCGGATGCCGTTGGCGGCCAGTTGCGGCAGCACCTCTGTATTGAGTACTTCATATTGGCGCGCCACGATCTGATGGCATTCGGCATTGGTGCGTTCCAGCGCCGCGGCCAGAATCGGCGGATCGATATGCTCGCCTTCGATGCGGTTGGCCAGCAGGCTGGCGATCCGCACTTCAAAGAATTCATCGAGATTATTACTGACAATGCAAAGGTATTTCAGTCTTTCGAGCGCGGGGATCGCAGTATCTTCAGCTTGTGCCAGTACGCGCCGGTTAAATGCCAATTGGGACAGTTCACGGTCAAGATAGATTGCCGAAGGTCTCGGTTCAATAATTGAAACGATTTCTTCGGTTTTCATTTTCTTATTCATTTAACAAGCCTAGGGCAGGGCGATGAGTCGGAGTGTATGGAGACGATATGACAACTTAATGACAAATAATCGCATTTTCCCTATGAAATTTCTATGACAAATTGCGCTTTTCAGAGAAATAGCCGAGGCCTGAAAAAGTCATAAAGTCGTCACAATTGGCCGTTACAGTTCATCGCGTTACTTTTGTCAACCTAGGGAGCAGAACATGCGTTTGAACCAAATTATTAAATCAACGGCTGTGGCAGTATGCGGCACGTTGGCGTTTTCGGCAGCAACTGTACACGCTGCGGACATCACCGGCGCCGGATCTTCTTTTGTATACCCTGCTTATTCCAAGTGGGCTGAGTCGTACAAGGCCGCTACCGGCAACAACCTGAACTATCAATCGATCGGTTCCGGCGCCGGCATCAAGCAAATTATCGCTAAAACAGTCGACTTCGGCGCGTCCGATCTGCCTTTGCCACAAGCCGATCTGGATAAAGACGGCCTGACACAATTCCCAGCTATCGTCGGCGGTGTGACGATCGTTGTCAATCTGGACGGCGTCAAGGCAGGCCAATTGAAATTGACCGGCCAAGCTCTGGCAGATATCTATAACGCCAAAGTCACAAAATGGAACGATAAGGAAATCGCCGATCTGAATCCTGGCGTGAAATTGCCTGCAACCGATATCACTGCCGTCTATCGTGCAGATTCTTCGGGCACAACTTATATCGTTACCAGCTACATGTCGAAGGTCAGCCCTGAGTTCAAGACAGCAATCGGTTCCGGCACTGCTGTCAAGTGGCCTGCAGGTATCGGCGGCAAGGGTAACGAAGGTGTTGCAGCCAACGTTCAAAAGATCAAAGGCGCGATCGGTTACGTAGAGTATGCGTATGTCAAAGAAAACAAAATGACATACACACAAATGAAGAACGCAGACGGCGTGTACGTGTCGCCTGACGAATCGACATTCAAAGCTGCTGCTGCTGCCGCTGAATGGGCTAAAACACCTGGTTTCGCTGTTGATTTCACCAACGCAGCAGGCAAGACCAGCTGGCCTATCACTGCCGCTTCTTTCATCATCATGCACAAAAAGCAAGATGCTGACGGCGCCAAGGGCAAGGAAGTCCTGAAATTCTTCGACTGGGCTCTGAAGAGCGGCGCAGCCGATGCAAGCAAGCTGGACTACGTGCCATTGCCTGCAGCAGTTGTGAAACTGGTTCAGGATTCGTGGAAAGCCAATATCAAAGATAGCAGCGGCAAGGCAATCTGGTAATTACTGATTTATCCGGCCGGTATCAAGCCGGCTGGATATCAAGCTGGTAAGTAACACTGATGTCTCTGATTTGCCGCTGCGGTTGCATTGTCAGCTGCGGCGGCAAATCACATTAAAGAACGGTTACGCCATGAGTGCACAAATTTCTACACCGACTATGTCCAATACTGCTGTACCGGCCAAAACATCTTCCGGCACCGTGAGCTTCGACGCCGCATTGATTGCGACCATGCGCACGCAGCGTATCCAGGATTTCTTCTTTCATAAAATCACGCTGATTTTTGCATTGACCGTGTTGGTGATGCTGGGCGGGATTATCGTTTCATTATTTATCGGCGCATGGCCTGCGTTCCATGCATTCGGCCCCGGCTTCATCACACGTGTGGAGTGGGACCCGGTTAACGATCAGTATGGCGCCGCGATTGCCATTTTCGGCACGCTGGTGACGTCGTTTATCGCTTTATTGATCGCTTTCCCCGTGAGCTTCGGGATCGCATTGTTCCTTACTGAAATCTGCCCAAGCAGGTTGCGTCAGCCGCTGGGCACGGCCGTGGAATTGCTGGCAGGTGTGCCGAGTATTATTTACGGCATGTGGGGTTTGTTCGTGTTCGCGCCGCTGTTTGCCGAGTATGTGGAACCGGTGCTGGCGGCGACCTTGGGTGAAATACCTGTGATCGGCGCGCTGTTCAAAGGGCCGCAGACCGGTATCGGCATCCTGACGGCAGGCCTGATCTTGTCCGTGATGATTATTCCGTTCATCGCTTCGGTGATGCGCGATGTGTTCGAAGTGGTGCCGGCAGTGCTGAAGGAATCGGCTTACGGCCTCGGCTGCACCCGCTGGGAAGTGGTGCGTAAAGTCGTGCTGCCTTATACCAAAACCGGTGTGGTCGGCGGCGTCATGCTGGGGCTTGGACGCGCGCTCGGCGAAACCATGGCGGTCACGTTCGTGATCGGTAATGCGCAACGCCTGTCCTGGTCGCTGTTTGCGTCCGGCAACAGTATTGCGTCGACGCTGGCCAATGAAATTGCGGAAGCTTCCACGCCCTTGCACGTGTCTTCACTGTTTGCGTTGGGTCTGATTCTGTTTGTGATTACCTTCATCGTGCTGGCGGCTGCCAAAATGATGTTGATGGGCATGGCCCGTAAGGAAGGTGGCAAATGAACCAATTGAAGCAGGATCAACAGAAGGAAATGAAACCGGCCCTGAATTCGCCGATGAACCCGGTCTATCGCCGTCGTTTGCTGCAGCATCGCCTTGGCATGATATTTTCTTTCCTGGCAATGGCGCTCGGCCTGATCGTGTTGATGTGGATTTTGCTGACGCTGGTCGTCAAGGGTTTCGGCGCGCTTAATTTCGGCCTGCTGACGCAAAATACGCCTTCTCCGGGCGGCGACGGCGGCGGTCTGCTCAATCCGATCATGGGTAGTTTGTTGATGGTCGGCATTGCGACGGTGATCAGTACGCCGATCGGTATTCTGGCCGGTATCTACCTGGCCGAATACGGCGAGGAAAGCAAGCTGGCGCAGACCACGCGTTTCGTGACGGACATCATGCTGTCGGCGCCTTCGGTTGTCATCGGTTTGTTCGTCTACGCCATTTATGTGGCCAATGTCGGGCACTTCTCGGGTTGGGCCGGTACCTTCGCGATTTCGCTGATTGCGATCCCGGTGGTGGTGAGAACCACCGACAACATGCTCAAACTGGTGCCGGGCAGCCTGCGCGAAGCGGCTTTTTCGCTGGGTGCGCCGCGCTGGAAAGTGGCGACGCTGATTCGTCTGCGCGCCGTCAAGGCCGGCGTGGTGACTGGCGTGCTGCTGGCGGTGGCGCGGATTTCCGGTGAAACGGCGCCATTGTTGTTCACGGCATTGAATAACCAGTTTTTCAGTACTAATATGAATCGTCCGATCGCCAACTTGCCGGTCGTCATCAATCAGTTTGCAATGAGCCCCTATACCAATTGGGTCTCGCTGGCCTGGGGCGGCGCCTTACTGATTACGTTTAGCGTGCTGCTCCTGAATATTGTGTCGCGGACATTGTTCAGCCAGAAAATTCCAGGTTAATTTCCAAGAGAAAAAAATGACTATGCAAACAGCAGCGGATAACGGCAAGAGCTTGAAGCCAACCATTGAAATAGCCGATCTGAATTTCTATTACGGCGGTTTTCAAGGGCTCAAGAATATCAATCTGAATATTGAAGAGAAGAAAGTTACCGCCTTCATCGGCCCTTCGGGCTGCGGTAAATCGACTTTATTGCGCACCTTTAACCGCATGTACGACCTGTATCCGGGTCAGCGCGCCGAAGGCAAGATCATGTACGGCGGCCGCAATATTCTCGACGCCGGCCAGGATCTGAATATGCTGCGCGCCAAGGTCGGCATGGTGTTCCAGAAGCCGACGCCGTTCCCGATGTCGGTCTACGACAATATCGCCTTCGGTATTCGCCTGTACGAAAACCTGCCGAAAGGCGAGATGGACGAGCGCGTCGAATGGGCCTTGAACAAGGCGGCATTGTGGGGCGAGGTCAAGGATAAGTTGGGCAAGAGCGGTTTGTCGTTGTCCGGCGGTCAGCAGCAGCGGCTGTGCATCGCGCGCGGCGTGGCGGTGAAACCTGAAGTGTTGCTGCTGGACGAGCCGACTTCGGCGCTGGATCCGATTTCGACGGCCAAGGTGGAAGAGCTGATCGGCGAACTGAAGAACGATTACACCATCGCCATCGTTACGCACAATATGCAGCAGGCGGCGCGTTGTTCGGACAATACGGCTTATATGTATCTGGGCGAGCTGGTGGAATTCGGCGTGACCGATCAGATTTTCATGAATCCGGCCCGCAAGGAAACCCAGGACTACATCACCGGCCGCTTCGGTTAATACACTTACTTCACGCTTTACTTTACTAAATCAGAGATTCAGTAGGCAGCAGCTACTTCAAAGAAGGACATAAAAATGACAGGCGACCACTCTTCGAAACAATACGATACCGATCTTGAAACGATTCGTTCCAAGGTCTTGTTGATGGGCGGCATCGTCGAGCGCCAGTTTCAGGACGCGATGGCAACGTTTCGCGTCGGCGACAGTGAAAAGGCAGAGCGCGTCATCGCGGAAGACGATACCGTGAACCGGTTGGAAGTCGAACTGGATGATGCCTGCAGCCATTTGATCGTACGCCGTCAGCCGACCGCCAACGATCTGCGTACCGTGATGGCGACCATCAAGATCATTACCGATCTGGAGCGCATCGGCGACGAAGCAAGCAAGATCGCGCGCACTTCGCTGCACCTGCACAAGCGCGGCATCGGCCTGATCGCGCATTACGAGACAGTGCGCTCGATTGCCGATGTGGCGACCGGCATGCTGAACAGCTCGCTGGACGCATTGGCGCGCCTGGATGAGAAGCAGGCGCACGATCTGATCGCGCATGACGCCATCATCGATCACGGTTTCCGCAATATCACCCGTAATCTGGTGACGTTCATGATGGAAGACCCGCGCACCATCTCGACTGCGATCGATACCATGGTGGTAGCCAAGGCGATCGAGCGGATCGGCGATCATGCCAAGAATATCGCCGAATATGTGATTTACGTGGTCGTCGGCAAGGATATTCGTCATAGCGATTACGTCGCCACGGAAAAGACACCCGGCGCTTAAGCATGGCTACTATTCTGATCGTCGAAGATGAGCCGTCGATTGCCGAGCTGATTGCCTTTACGCTTAAAGAAGCCGGTTGGACCACATTCGTCGTCAGTACCGCCGCTGCCGCCTGGGAATTTGTGCAGCAGCGGACGCCGCAGTTGGTGGTGCTGGACTGGATGTTGCCGGACGGCACCGGCCTGCATTTATTGTCCAAGATCCGCGCCGACCGCCAGTTGCAGCAGATTTCAGTCATCATGCTGACCGCCAAAAGCATGGAAGAGGACAAGCTGGCGGGCTTGGACAACGGCGCCGACGACTATATAACCAAGCCATTCTCGCCGCGCGAGCTGACAGCCCGGATCAAGGCGCTGATGCGCCGCAAAAGCCCGGAACATGCGCAGGACATCATGGTGGTGGGGCCGGTGACGCTCGATCCTGCCAGTTTTTCGGTGACCTTGCATTCCAACAAGATCGATATCGACTTCGCCGAATTCAAATTATTGAAATTTTTCCTGGCCCACCCTGGGCGCGTGTTCTCCCGCAGCCAATTATTGGATAAAGTGTGGGGCGATCATGTCGTGATCGAAGAGCGCACTGTCGACGTACACGTGCTACGCTTGCGCAAGTGTTTGCAGGATGCGGAGTATTTGATCAAGACGGTGCGTAGCGTGGGTTACATGCTCTCGGAAAAATAAATGAATCCTCAGTTGTTGTTTTGGGTGCCCGCGGCGTTGCGGGCGCTGTTGTTTGCAGCCGCGGCTGGCGCAGTTTGGTGGATCGCCGGCATCGAGGCGGCATTGGTGGTGGCCTTTATCGGTATTGCTTTGCTGGCGTTTACGCAATTGCATTATTTGTACCGTCTCAGCACTTGGCTGGATAACCCGGATCAGGAAAAGCTGCCCGACGGCTGGGGCGCCTGGACCGATATTTTTGCGCGCCTGTACCGCTTGCGGCGCGACGACGAAAAAAATCAGGCCGAACTGACCGAATGGCTGGCGCGTTTTCGCCAGGCCATGCATTTGCTGCCGGACGGCGTCGTCATCATGGACGATGTGCTGTTTCTGGAGTGGTGCAATCCGGCTGCGCAAACGCATCTGGGACTGGAACTGGCGCGCGACAAGGGTATGCGCGTCACCAATCTGATCCGCAATCCTGCCTTTATCGATTACATCATTCTCGGCCGCTACGATCAGCCGCTCACCTTGAGCCTGCATAACCGCAAATTGATCGTGCATATCATTCCATTCGAAAACCGCCGCCAGATCGTGGTCACGCACGATGCGACCGAATCCGAGCGCATCGATATGATGCGGCGCGATTTCATTGCCAACGCTTCCCATGAGTTGCGTACCCCGCTGACAGTGATCAACGGCTTTCTGGAAATTGCGCTGGCGCAGCCGAATCTGGATGCGCAGGTGCGCAAGTCGCATCTGCAATTGATGACCGAGCAGGGCAAGCGCATGCAGGGTTTGATCGGGGATATGCTGACCCTGACGCGGCTGGAGTCGATCGATTATCCGATGCGGCCGGAACGGGTGCATATCAAGCCGCTGCTGGAAGGGATTCTGGAAGAAGCCAATGCGCTGTCGAACGGCCGGCATGAGATCAGTTTGCAGATCGATGGCCCGGATTTGAAGGGCAGTGTCGATGAGCTGCGCAGCGCGTTCAGCAATCTGGTGTCGAATGCGGTGCGCTATACGCCTGACGGCGGCGCCATTGCGCTTAGCTGGCGGCAAAATGCCAACGGCCTGGTGTTCGGCGTACAGGATAACGGGATCGGGATTGCAGCGGAGGATATCGCCCGGCTCACCGAGCGCTTTTATCGCGTGGATAAGGGGCGCTCGCGCGAGACCCAGGGTACCGGGCTGGGGCTGGCAATCGTCAAACATGTGTTGCTGCGGCATTCGGCGACGCTGGTGATTGAATCTAAGCAGGAGCAGGGTAGCAAGTTCATGGCGGTCTTTCCAGCGGCGTCGACGATCTAGGGCAACGCTGATTAAGTGCCATGGGTCGGTTTTTTTTAGTGCCATGGGTGCCCTTTTTTTTAACGCCGGACGGGCCCTACCCCCCGCCCAAATGAACGATTTTTTATGGCACTAAAGAAAATCAGTCGACTTCGAATTTTCTTTAAATCCATAAAAGACCGTTCATTTGGGCGGGGGGTAGGGCCCGTCCGGCGTTAAAAAAAAGGGCACCCATGGCACTAAAAAAAACCGACCCATGGCACTTAATCAGCGTTGCCCTGGGCCTGGCGTTTGCATCGGCTACAATGAGCGGCCCAATCCGCGCATGCATTCGCTAAATCAATGACATCAAAATTTTTTTTTCGTAGCGCCGTTCTGGCGCTGTCCGGCGCCGCTTTAAGCGCTTGCTCAATGCTGAGTTCGCCGCCGGCGCCACTAGTTTCACAAACTGCACGTACTCCCGAAATCACTTCTGCCGTCGCACAAAAGCCGATCAAAATCGGCCTGGTGCTGGGCGGCGGCGCAGCGCGCGGCTTTGCGCACATCGGCGTGATCAAAGCGCTTGAGTCGCAGGGGATTACGCCGGATATCATTGTCGGCACCAGCGCGGGCAGCCTGGTCGGCGCTTTGTACGCCGCCGGCAATAACGGCTTCGCGCTGCAAAAAATGGCGGTCAGCATGGACGAAGCCGCTATTTCGGATTGGTCGGTGCCGTTTTTTGCCAAGGTCTCCGGTGTCTTCAAGGGGGAGGCGATCCAGAAGTATGTGGATCGCAGTGTGAATAACACGCCGATCGAAAAATTGAAGATTCCATTCGGCGCGGTAGCGACCGATCTGAACAGCGGCAAGGCGATTCTGTTTCAGCGCGGCGATACCGGGCTGGCCGTGCGTGCATCGTCGGCGGTGCCGGGCGTATTTCAATCGGTCAAGATCGGCAGCCATCAGTATGTCGACGGCGGGCTGGTGGCGCCGGTGCCGGTACGCTTCGCGCGTGAGATGGGGGCGGATTTCGTGATCGCGGTGAATATCTCGGCGCAGCCGGAGGTGCAGTCGGCCAGCAGTTCGGTCGATGTGATGCTGCAATCCTTCGCGATCATGGGGCAAAGCATTAATTATTATGAATTGCAGAATGCCGATGTGGTGATCACGCCCGTGCTCGGCAATATGCGCGGCAACGACTTTACCGGACGCAATAATGCGATTTTATTGGGCGAGCAGGCGGGGATGGCTGCCGTTGCGGAGATCCGGCGCAAGCTGGATGCAAAACGCGCTCCGTAGAGCGCGTTTTTTTATTCTTGCGGTAGCGGTGTTTCCGGATCGATGATGCGGCGCGCGCCGCTGAAACGCTTTTTCCAGTAATCGATATTCATGCTTTCAATCCGTACTTCGCCACCGGTGGAAGGGGAATGGATGAATTTGGAATCGCCAAGATAGATGCCGACGTGGGAAAAGCCGCGGCGCAGCGTGTTATAGAACACCAGATCGCCGGGTTTCAGATCGTGGCTATCGACTTTTTCGCCGACGCGGCTGATTTCCGCTGCAGTACGAGGTAAATCGGTGCCGATTGCGGCTTTAAAGACGTATTGCACCAAACCGCTGCAATCCAGACCTTTTTCCGGGCTATTGCCGCCGTAACGATATTTGATGCCGAGCATGCTCATCGCTTCAACCGCCAGATCGGATGCCTGGCTGGTAACGTGATCGGTCATGTCTTGTAATTTGGCTAAGGCTTTTTGCGTTTTGCTCTGGGGCGCTTGGAGCGGCACCGCTTCGTAGCTCATTGCGGCCTGGCTCGCCCACAATCCTGCGGCCAAGACGCCGGCTTGCGCCAGTATTCTGATACGGATTGAAGGGAGTTTTATGGTCATTATTGGTGCGCTTTCCATTTAACGATGGAGAAATGTAATGGATTAGACAAGATGTGTCCATATGTAAATAGTAATAAGCTAACAATAAGCAAAAAAGGTTCCAGCTATTTTTGTAGGACTTCATTCCTTTTTCACGCAGGACAAAGCAAAAATCCGTACAATCACGGTTCAAATTTTGATAGGAAAATATCATGCAAACCAGATCGGTCCTGACCTTCGATGATGTGAAAAAGATTGCTGCCGCGGCTGAAGCCGAGGCAAAAGCGAATAGCTGGGCGGTTGCCATTGCGATCGCCGACGCCGGCGGTCATTTGATGTGGTTCCAGCGCCTGGACGGCGTGGCGCCGATTTCGTCCACGATCGCGCCGGCCAAAGCCCGCTCGGCATCGCTGGGTTGCCGCGAAAGCAAGGTTTATGAAGATATCGTCAATAACGGCCGCTTTTCTTTCCTGAGCGTGCCCGGCGAATTCGCGTTCCTTGAAGGCGGCGTGCCAATCATGGTCGACGGTTATTGCATCGGCGCAGTCGGCGTTTCGGGCGTTAAATCGGCTGAAGACGCACAAATCGCCAAAGCCGGCATCGCCGCACTGGCGAATTAAATTCGATTGAATATTTACGCAATATCACGCAATACCAAAAGTATTGCGTGATATTGCGCTAACTTATCAGCGTCTCCATTGTCTTGATGTGGGGTTTTGGGCTATAATCGGCCGGTTTAGCTAATTTTATTCCGCCCCTAGCGCATACCACTTCCCTATCGTCTCAAAAAGACTTAAAAACGTTCGACCGGACTGTCGTCAAGACCCGGTTGCAGCTTGATAACGGTCATTCTGGCGCAGCTAGCGGCGGTAACAACATCAGGAGTTACCCTTGCTGCCATTTCTATCTGGCCCCACCGTTCCAGCCATCCTCGCGTTAGCCGACGGGACGATTTTCCAGGGGATTTCCATAGGCGCTGCCGGCGAGACTACCGGCGAAGTCGTTTTCAATACCGCGATGACCGGTTATCAGGAAATCCTCACCGATCCCAGCTACGCCCGCCAGATCGTTACCCTTACTTATCCCCATATCGGCAACACCGGTGTCAATACTGAAGATGTCGAAGCGAGCCGCATTCATGCCGCCGGCCTGATCATCAAAGATTTGCCGCGCCTGGTTTCCAATTTCCGCAGCACCCAAACACTGGACGATTATTTAACGCAGGGCAACATTGTCGCCATTGCCGGTATCGATACCCGCATGCTGACGCGCATTTTGCGCGAAAAGGGTGCGCAGAACGGGGCGATCGTCGCCGGCGAATCCGATATCGCCGCCGCAACCGCCAAGGCATTGGCGCTGGCGCGGGCATTCCCGGGTCTGGCCGGCATGGATCTGGCAAAAGAAGTGTCGACCAAACAAGCCTACAACTGGACCGAAACCGAGTGGAAGCTGGGCCGTGGCTACGGCCAGCAGATCACGCCGAAATATCATGTGGTGGCATTCGACTACGGCGTGAAATTCAATATTTTGCGCATGCTTGCCCAGCGCGGCTGCAAAATCACCGTGCTGCCGGCGCAAGCCAGTGCCGCCGATGCGATGGCGCTCAATCCGGACGGCATTTTCCTGTCCAACGGCCCCGGCGATCCGGAGCCTTGCGATTACGCCATTGCCGCCACCAAGGAATTGATCGAGCGCGGCATTCCGGTTTTCGGCATCTGCCTCGGCCATCAAATCATGGGGCTGGCATCCGGCGCCAAAACACTGAAGATGAAATTCGGCCATCACGGCGCGAACCATCCGGTGCAGGACCTGACCACCAAACAAGTACTGATTACTTCGCAAAACCACGGCTTTGCCGTCGATGCGGCTACGTTGCCGGCAAATTGCCGTGTGACCCATGTCTCGCTGTTCGATGGTTCGCTGCAGGGTTTTGCCCGTACCGATAAACCCGCGTTCTGCTTCCAGGGCCATCCCGAAGCATCGCCCGGACCGCATGACATTGCCCCGCTGTTCGATCAATTCGTGGCAATGATGGAGAGCAAAAAAAATGCCTAAGCGTACCGATATTAAAAGCATCCTGATCATCGGCGCCGGTCCGATCATTATCGGCCAGGCTTGCGAATTTGATTATTCCGGCGCACAGGCCTGCAAGGCCTTGCGTGAAGAAGGCTATAAAGTCATTCTGGTCAACAGCAATCCGGCCACCATCATGACCGATCCGGAAATGGCCGACGTTACCTACATCGAGCCGATTACCTGGCAAGTCGTTGAGCGCATTATCGCCAAGGAAAAACCGGATGCGATCCTGCCGACCATGGGCGGCCAGACTGCATTGAACTGCGCACTGGATCTGCATCACAACGGTGTGCTGACCAAATACGGCGTCGAACTGATCGGCGCTTCGCCGGAAGCCATCGACAAGGCGGAAGACCGCTCCAAATTCAAGGATGCGATGACCAAGATCGGTCTCGCATCGGCCCGCTCCGGCGTGGCGCACACGCTGGAAGAAGCGTGGGGCGTGCAAAAGGGGCTCGGCTTTCCGGTCATCATTCGTCCGTCGTTCACGATGGGCGGCACCGGCGGCGGCATCGCCTACAACGCCGAAGAATTCGAAACCATCTGCAAGCGCGGCCTGGAAGCATCGCCGACCTCCGAACTGCTGATCGAAGAATCGCTGATCGGCTGGAAAGAGTATGAAATGGAAGTCGTGCGCGATAAGGCCGACAACTGCATCATCGTTTGCTCGATTGAAAATCTGGATCCGATGGGCGTGCATACCGGCGATTCGATCACCGTGGCGCCGGCGCAAACGCTGACTGACAAGGAATATCAGATCATGCGTAACGCATCGCTGGCGGTATTGCGCGAAATCGGCGTCGATACCGGCGGATCGAATGTGCAGTTCTCGGTCAATCCGGCCGATGGCCGCATGATCGTGATTGAAATGAATCCGCGCGTGTCGCGTTCGTCGGCATTGGCGTCCAAGGCGACCGGTTTCCCGATCGCCAAGATCGCCGCCAAACTGGCGGTCGGTTTTACGCTGGATGAGCTGCGCAATGAAATTACCGGCGGCGCGACACCGGCATCGTTCGAACCGTCGATCGATTACGTCGTCACCAAAATCCCGCGTTTCGCATTTGAAAAATTCCCGCAGGCCGACGATCATTTGACGACGCAGATGAAATCGGTCGGCGAAGTGATGGCAATCGGCCGCACTTTCCAGGAATCGTTCCAGAAAGCCCTGCGCGGCCTGGAAGTCGGCGTCGATGGCTTGAACGAAAAGACCACCGATCACGAAACCATCAAGGAAGAACTGGGCGAGCCGGGACCGGAGCGCATCTGGTACGTCGGTGATGCCTTCGCACAAGGATTTACGCTGGAAGAAGTGCATCAGCTGACGCATATCGATCCATGGTTCCTGTCGCAGATCAAGGAAATCGTCGATATCGAACTGTGGCTGGAAAAGACGCAGACGCTGGACGCGCTGGACAAGGATATGTTGTTCAAGCTGAAGCAAAAGGGGTTTGCCGATCGCCGCCTGGCCAAGCTGCTCAAGACCACCGACACCGCTATCCGCACCAAGCGATGGGCCCTGAACATACGCCCGGTATATAAGCGCGTCGATACCTGCGCCGGCGAGTTTTCGACCAATACCGCTTATATGTATTCGACCTATGAGCAGGAATGCGAATCGAATCCGACCGACAAGAAGAAAATCATGGTGCTAGGCGGCGGTCCGAACCGCATCGGCCAGGGTATCGAGTTCGATTACTGCTGCGTGCATGCCGCGCTGGCGATGCGTGAAGATGGCTATGAAACGATCATGGTCAACTGCAATCCCGAAACCGTCTCGACCGATTACGACACCTCCGATCGCCTGTATTTCGAATCGCTGACGCTGGAAGACGTGCTTGAAATCGTCGACAAGGAAAAGCCGGTCGGCGTCATCGTCCAGTACGGCGGTCAGACGCCGTTGAAGCTGGCGCTCGATCTGGAAGCCAACGG
>DASYCG010000027.1:0-47403 GCA_036500325.1 Herbaspirillum sp.
AGGAGGGAGATGGCCGCAGGCCGTCGGAAGGACACGAACGGAGTACAACATACCGCCACAGCCCCCCTGACGCCCTTAATTTCGCAACAGCTGTTAAGGCAACACCGCCGTGACTTCAATTTCAACGCGCGCGGCATCCTCAATCAAGCCTGCAACCTGCACCACGGTCATCGCCGGAAAATGCCGGCCGATGATCTCGCGATAGGCTTCGCCGATTTCCCTGCTTGCAGCAATATATTCCTGCTTGTCGATTACATACCAGGTCATCCGAACAATATGCACCGGCAAGGCGCCGGCCTCGCGCAATACCGCGACAATATTGTGCAACGCCTGCCGCACCTGTCCTGCAAAATCGGTGCAGTGGAATTGCTCATTGCCATCCCAGCCGATCATGCCGCTCAGATAAATCGCGCTGCCTTGCGCGACGACACCGTTGGCATAACCTTTCGGACGGGCCCAACCGGGCGGTTGCAAGAATTCCATGCTTGGATCTTTCTTCAAATAATGAAGATGATTGAAATCACGATGCTGTGTGTTCACGCAACAATTCACGGGCGATGATCAGTTGCTGCACTTCCGTGGCGCCTTCATAAATACGCAATGCGCGAATTTCGCGATACAGTCGTTCGACCGGTTGTTCGCTGACCACGCCGAGACCGCCGAACATCTGCAACGCAGCGTCGATCACTTGCTGCGCGGTTTCGGTCGCCGTCATTTTGGCCATGGCGGCTTCTTTCGTGACCTTCTGTCCGGCATCGCGTTGCCAGGCGGCGCGATAAGTCAGCAGCGCAGCAGCATCGATCCCGGTCGCCATTTGCGCCAGCTTGGCCTGCGTCAATTGGAAATCGGCCAGGGTCTGGCCGAACATCTTGCGTGCCGTGGCATGCCGCAACGCCTCATCCAGCGCCCGGCGCGCAAATCCCAGCGCCGCTGCGGCCACCGATACGCGGAAGACATCGAGCGTCGCCATCGCTATCTTGAACCCCTGGCCCGGCTCGCCCAGAAGATGCGTGAGCGGGACCCGGCATCGATTGAATTTAAGGCGCGCCAGCGGATGCGGCGCAATCACGGCAATGCGTTCTGCAATTTCCAGCCCGGCCGATTCCGCATCCACGATAAATGCCGAAATACCGCGTGCGCCGGGTGCTTCACCGGTGCGCGCAAACACCACATAAACGTCGGCGATACCACCATTGGAGACCCATGTTTTTTCACCGTCGAGAATATACGCGTCGCCATCGCGCCGCGCTGCGCATTGTATCGCCGCCACGTCGGACCCGGCATCCGGCTCCGACAGGGCGAACGCCATGATCTTGCGGCCGGCCGCGACTTCCGGCAGATAAGCACTGCGGTTGGCGACGCTGCCGAACAGGCTGATTGCACCGGAACCCAAACCCTGCATGGCAAACGCGAAATCGGCCAGCCCGCAATGACGCGCCAGCGTTTCCCGAATCAGGCACACGGCGCGGGTATCGATTGCATCGCCGGCCGCGCCATATGCCGTACCGCCGATCGCATGGCGCAACCAGCCGGCTTGCCCAAGCCGGGCCACCAATGCGCGGCAAGCAGCGTCCACATCGTGCCTATGCGCCGGATCGATATTTTCGGCAGCCCAGGCATCCACGCTGAGCGCGAGCGTCCGATGCTGCGGCGTCAGAAACGGCCAATCCAGGTAACGTTGATCGGCCATCAGAGCAGTTCCTCGCTTATTGTTGAATTCGAATATTTCGCCATGGTCTCGATCATCCCGTCAATCGCCTTCGAACTGCGGTTTTTCTTTTGCCGCAAAAGCATGATAGGCGCGATGAAAATCGTTGGTCGCCATGCAAATCGCCTGCGCCTGCGCTTCCGCTTCCAGCGCTTCGGCAAGATCCATATTCCATTCCTGCTGCAACATTTTCTTGGTCATGCCATGCGCAAAGGTGGGGCCGGCAGCCAGCGTTGCGGCGAACTGTTGCGCCTCGGCCAGCACGTTTTCGGGCGCGCAAAGACGATTCAGAAAACCCCAGCGTTCGGCCTCCTCGCCTTCCAGCGCGCGGCCGCTGAACAATAATTCGGCAGCCCTGCCCTGCCCGACAATACGCGGCAACATTGCGCAAGCACCCATATCGCAACCGGCCAGTCCGACCCGGTTGAACAAGAACGCCGTCTTGCTGCGAGCCGTGCCGAAACGCAGATCGGACGCCATCGCCAGCGCGGCTCCGGCGCCGGCGCACACGCCGTCGATCGCGGCAATCACCGGCTGCGGACATTCCCGCATCGCCTTGATCAGATCGCCTGTCATGCGTGTAAAAGCCAACAGCCCAGGCATATCGCGCTGCGTCAGCGGACCGATGATTTCATGCACATCGCCGCCGGAGCAGAAATTTCCGCCGGCGCCGGTCATCACAATTGCTTTGACATCCGCCGCATCGGTCATGCTGCGAAACAGATCGCGCAATTCTGCGTAGGATGCGAAGGTCAGCGGATTCTTGCGTTCCGGGCGGTTCAGCGTCACCGTCGCGACACCGCCTGCCAACGAAAAATCGACATGCTCAGCCTGAAACGCCGCCGGCGCCTTGCCGGGATTATCGTTCGGTTTGCCTGCCAGATAACGCATGATGCCTGCTCCTGATTTAAATACTTGCTCTTGGTGTCGATGCCTATCTGCCGATTGTGCCGATATGCCGATTGCGTAGCCAATTACATGACTTCGCCGCCGGCCACGGCGATCGCTTGCCCGTTCATCGCATCCGATCCAGGCTGGCATAAAAATATCACCGCATGCGCCACCTCTTCCGGTTGCACGATGCGGCGCTGCGGATTGGCAGCGGCCAGGCTATCGCGCGCCTGCTGTTCGCTGCGGCCGGTCTTTGCCACAATATTGGCGACGGCCTGCTGCAATAAATCGGTTTCGGTATAGCCGGGACAGACTGCATTGACGGTAACGCCTTTGGCCGCCACCTCCAGCGCCAGCGCCCGCGTCAAACCGATCACGCCATGTTTGGCGGCGCAATACGCTGCAGCATAAGCATAGCCGCTCAAACCGGCCGTGCTGGCTACGTTAACGATACGGCCCCAGCCCGCCGCCAACATGGCGGGCAATACTGCTTGCGTACCGTAAAACGTTCCGCTCAGATTGACGTTCAACATTTGCTGCCATTGCATGTCGTCGATGGCGCCGAATGGCGCCGAAGCCGCCTGACCGGCATTGTTGACAAGGATATCGATCCGTCCAAAACGCTGCGCCGCCAGCGCAAATGCCCGATCGACCGATGCACGCTCGCCGACATCCGCGCAAACATGCGCGGCCCGCTCGCTCTTTAAAGCCGATACCGTCTCAATCAGGGTATTTTCATGGCGGCCCAACAGCGTAACCGTCGCCCCTTGCGCCAGCAATGCCCGCGCAATGGCAGCGCCGATACCACGCGCACCGCCGGTAACCAGCGCATGTTTACCGTGCATCGGCATCGCTTGCTCTTCCAATATCAGACTCCCTTTGGCTGCATTACCGCCATCATTGCTCATTTAACTTGTGCCGCAACTTTTGCTTCAACCGGTGTTTCAACGGTGTTTCAATTTGTCCCGCCTGGCTTTCCCCTCGCCAGGTTGCGTTCAAGCTGCGATTTCGCCGCGCTATATTGTTTCGGCCACACAATGCCGCCATCGGCCCCGCCGTAGCCGATACGGGCCGCCTGGTTCAGCGTCCAGGCCGGGTCGGCCAGATGCGGACGCGCAATCGCACACAGATCGGCGCGGCCGGCGGCAATGATGCTGTTGGCATGATCGGCTTCATAAATCGCGCCGACCGCAATGGTTGCAATCCCTGCCTCATTACGAATCCGGTCCGAAAACGGCGTCTGATACATGCGCCCGTAAACCGGCTGTTCCTGTTTGCTGACTTGCCCCGACGAACAATCGATCATATCCGCGCCGGCCTGTTTGAACAATCGCGCAATTTGCACGGCATCGTCCGGTGTAATACCGCCTTCCACCCAATCGTGTGCCGAAATCCGCACGCTGATCGGCTTGTCCTGCGGCCATACGGCACGGATCGCGGTAAATATTTCCAGCGGATAACGGCAGCGATTTTCCAGCGATCCGCCGTAATCGTCGGTCCGGCAATTGGTTAGCGGCGAAATAAAGGTCGATAGTAAATAACCGTGCGCGCAATGCAATTCCAGCCAGTCGAAACCGGCCAGCGCAGCCTGCTGTGTCGCGTGCACGAAGTTGCGCTGCACCCGCGTCATGTCGGCGGCGGTCATGGCCCGCGCGATTTGCGATACACCAGGAATATATTGTTGTTGCGAAGCGGCGATCAGGGGCCAGTTGCATTCGGGCAGCGGCTGGTCCATGCCTTCCCAGGCGATCTGGGTCGATCCCTTGGGGCCGGCGTGGCCGATCTGTAGCCCGATTTTTGCAGTTGAGCCGGTATGGAAGAAATCGACGATACGTTTCCATGCCTCCGTATGCGCCGGCGCGTACATGCCCGGACAGCCCGGCGTAATGCGCGCATCCGCGGATACGCAAGTCATCTCGGCAAACACCAGGGCGGCGCCGCCCAAGGCCCGGCTGCCGAGATGCACCAGATGATAATCGCCGACCTCGCCGTCCACCGCGCAATACTGCGCCATCGGCGAGACCACGATGCGGTTGTTCAAGGTCAGGCCGCGCACGCGAAAAGGCGTGAACATCGGCGGTATGCCTTGCAGGTTCGGACTGGCCTCCATATGCGCTGGTGCATGGGCTTGCTCATATACCTGCTCATGCGCGCGCTCGGCGAAGCAGCGCTCGTAATCGCCCACATACGCGGCATCGCGCAGACGCAGGTTTTCATGCGACAGGCGCTGACTGCGCGTCAGCAGCGTATAAGCGAATTGCGCCGCGTCCATATTGCTGTAGCGCGCGACGTTCTCAAACCATTCCATCGAATTGCGCGCGGCATTTTGCATCTTGAGGACTTCAACCCCGCGCACGTCTTGATAACGCGCCAGGATCGGATGCAAATCTGCCGGCGCACCGGCCTCCGTAGCGACATCAAAACAATGCGCCAATTCGATCGCGTCTTCCAGCGCCAGCCTGGCGCCCGAACCGACGGAATAATGCGCGCTATGCGCTGCATCGCCCATCAGCACCACCGGTATCTGCCGGCCGTCGACATCGTTCCAATGCACCCAATTGCGGCAGACGACATGCGCAAACTTGGACCAGCCTGCAGCACCAGGCAGCGGCCCGGACAATGCTGCCGATGCGCCGGCAAGCAGACTGTATCCATCCAGTTGATCGGCAAACAATTTTTCGCAATAGGCGATGGCCTCTTCCTGCGGCATGGCATCCAGCCCGGCACGTCGCCAAACCGCTTCCGGCGTCTCGATGATGAAGGCGGATGTGTCGCCGTCGAATTGATAAATATGCGCGTGAAACCAGCCGTGCCGGGTTTCAACGAAGGCAAAGGTGAAGGCCTTGAAACGCTTTTTGGTGCCCAGCCATATAAAGCGGCATTTGCCGAGATCGATCGCAGGCTGATAACTGTCCTGATAGCGATTGCGTATCCGGCTGTTCAAACCATCGCCGGCAATCACCAGATCTGCCTGATATTGCCGGGCAATTGCCTGATCGTCGCCGGCCTCGGCGTCGAATAACAATTCGACGCCCAGCTGCTCGCAGCGCGCCTGCAAAATATACAACAAACGGTTGCGCGCTATGCCGCAAAATCCATGACCGCCGGAGCGCACGGTCCTGCCCTTGAATACGGTATCGATGTCGTCCCAGTGATTGAACGCTTGCAAGATACTGCGCGCGGTCGGTTCGTCGGCGCGATGCAGATTGTCCAGCGCGCGATCGGAAAATACCAAACCCCAGCCGAACGGGTCGGCGGCGCGGTTGCGCTCGATGACAACGATGCGATATGCCGGATACCGCTGCTTCATCAGCAAACTGAAATACAAGCCGGCCGGACCGCCGCCGATACAGACGATATTCATAATGCTTCTTTCATACAAGTATCAAGCCGAATGTATTACGCTGAATGTATTACGCCGAAAGTATCAAGTCTAAAGTCTCAGGCCAGCCGACTACGCAGTTTATAGCGTTGCAGCTTGCCGGTTTCAGTGCGCGGCAGTTCTGTGCAGAATTCGATGGCGCGCGGATATTTATAAGGTGCAATATTTTTTTTAACGAATTCCTGCAAGCGCTTTGCCAGCGCGGTATCGGCATCGAACTCCAGTGCCGGGACGATATAGGCTTTCACGATCTGACCGCGTTCGGCATCATCGCAACCGACCACGCAACATTCGGCCACGGCCGGATGCTTCAGCAAGGCTTCTTCCACTTCCGGTCCTGCAATGTTATAGCCGGCCGACACGATCATGTCGTCGGTACGGGCGCAATACCAGAAGTAGCCGTCTTCATCCATCCGATACGCATCGCCGGTAACGTTCCAGCCATTGCACACATAGGCCGCCTGACGCGGGTCGGCCAGATAGCGGCAGCCGGTCGGTCCTTTTACCGCCAGCCTGCCGATGATACCCGGGCCGACCCGATTACCGTCATCGTCCAGAATGCAGGCGCGGTAGCCGGGAATCGGCAAACCGGTGGCGCCGGGACGAATCCGGTCGCCGGCGGCCGAGATGAATATATGCAGCATTTCGGTCGAACCGATGCCGTCGATCATCGCCAGGCCGCTGGCCTGCAACCAGATGTCGCGTGTTGCCAGAGGCAAGGCCTCGCCGGCCGATACTGTTTTCTTCAAACTGCTTAGATCGTAGTGCTGCAGTAACGGCGCCATCTGCCGGTAGAACGTCGGCGCAGTAAAGCAGATGGTGGCGCCGAACGCCTGAATCGATTGCAACAGCATATCCGGCGTCATTTTTTCGATCAACACGGTAGCCGCGCCGACACGCATCGGAAACAGCAACAGGCCGCCCAGCCCGAATGTAAATGCCAGCGGCGGCGTGCCGATAAAAATGTCATCGGCGGTGCTGGCCAGCGTCGAGCGCGGGAAGCAATCGCAAATCGCCAGGATGTCGCGATGATAATGCATTGTCCCTTTGGGCAGTCCGGTGGTGCCTGACGTGAAACCGATCATGCAGATATCGTCGGCAGCCGTATCGACTGCATCGAAATGCGCCGGTTTGGAAGCCATGCGCTGTTCCAGCGCATCGGCTTCGGCGGCATTGAAATACAACATTTGCATTTCCGCGCCGCCGGTGCCGACGCAAGCCGCTTCCATTTCGCCATGCAAATCCTGCGAACACAGCGCCGCGCCAATCTGCGCCTTTTCAATGATTGCACGCAACTCCTTGCTGCGCAGCAGCGGCATGGTCGGCACCGCGATGCAGCCTGCTTTTACCACGGCAAGGAAGCATGCTGCCATCATTGGATCGTTGGCGCCGCGCAGCAACACGCGATTGCCGGGCACCAATTGCAAATCTTCCCGCAGCACATGGCAAATGCGATCGACCCGGTCCAGCAGATCGGCGTATGTCCAGCGGAGATCGCGGCCGTAAATCGCAATCCGCTCTGCATGCGCAGCGGCCATTTTATCCAACAGCTCAACCACGCAATTGAGGCGTGAAGGATATTGCAGCTCGGGGAGGTCGAACAAAAACGCAGGCTGCAATTCAGGCGGCGGTAAATTATCGCGAGCGAAAGTGTCCCGATGCGCTGAAACGGTCATGGCTGTGTCGCTTGTCGCGTTCATGGTTTTCTTGAACTTGTTTTTATTTGAACGTTGATTTCGAATAAAAAAAGCATCCTGCTTGTTTTCAGGATGCCATCGATGCCGTGCTTAAAAAGAAATTACCGGACGACTTGCGAACGTCCGGGCCGCAGGAACACTAGCTGCCTTCAATCACGCGCGGGCGCAACCCCTTGGGCATCGGGAATGTGACGTTTTCTTCAATTCCCTCCAGCACCCGCACGCTTTTGACGCCGAACTCCCGCAACCTGTCGACCACTGCCTCTACCAGCACTTCCGGCGCGGATGCGCCGGCGGTGACACCGATACGCTGACGGCCCTCGAACCAGGCCGGATCGAGCTGCGTGGCGTTATCGACCATATAGGCCGGCACGCCCATTTTCTCGGCGACTTCGCGCAAACGGTTGGAATTCGAACTGTTCGGGCTGCCGACCACAATCACCACATCGGATCGCGGCGCCATGAATTTGACAGCCTCCTGGCGATTGGTGGTGGCGTAGCAGATGTCGCCTTTTTTCGGTTCGCTGATATTCGGGAAGCGATGCTTCAAGGCAGCAATGATGTCGGCAGTATCATCGACCGACAGCGTGGTCTGCGAAACATAAGCCAGCATGTCTTCATCGGCCACCTGCAATTCGGCGACATCCTCGACCTTCTCTACCAGATGCATGCCGGCTTCGGTCTGGCCCATCGTGCCTTCCACTTCCGGATGTCCATCGTGGCCGATCATGATGACTTCCCGGCCATCGCGCCGCATCTTCGCCACTTCGATATGTACTTTTGTCACCAGCGGACAGGTCGCATCGAACACCGTCAACCCGCGCTGTACAGCTTCTTCCTGGACCGCCTTGGAGACGCCGTGCGCAGAAAAGATAACGGTATTGCCGGCCGGCACATCGGCAAGCTCTTCGATGAAAATCGCGCCCTTGTCACGCAGATCCTTGACCACATAAGCGTTGTGGACGATTTCATGGCGGACATAAATCGGCGCGCCGAATTGCTGTAATGCGCGCTCGACGATTTCAATGGCGCGATCGACGCCGGCGCAAAAACCGCGCGGTTGCGCCAATAAAATTTCGACTGAAGTATCTGTATTCACTTATAAAATCCCGATAATCTTAACTTCGAATTTCACACTCTGGCCCGCCAGCGGATGATTAAAGTCGAACAACGCGCCTTGGTCATCGATTTCACGCAACACCCCGGCAAAGCGGCCGCCGCCCGGCGCCGCGAAATCGACCAGATCGCCAATTCGGTAATTTTCATCGATATTCGAATTTTCATCGAGCGTTGCGCGCGAGACCCGCTGCACCAACTCGGGATTGCGCGGCCCGAAGGCCTGTTCCGGCCGCAATTCGAAAATGTGATGCGTACCTTCCGGCAAGCCGATCAGGCAGGTTTCCAAAAAAGGCGCCAATTGACCCGTGCCGAACTGCAGCGTGGCGGGATTGCCCTCAAATGTGCTGACAATATTAACGTCGTCCATCGATGCCAGCCGGTAATGCAAGGTCAGATAGGCGGATTCGGTGACGATAGGGAGGGATGTATTAGTCATGAAAATCGAAAATGGTGGGTAATTGCAGGCCGTTTGACACAGACCCCGACAGCTTTAATCCTATGGGCACCCATTGTAAACTACGTTGCCCGCCGATGGTTTTTCCGCCAGCAGTCCGTCCGATAAACCTTGTCCGATCAACCTTCAGGAGCGCTGCATGTCCATCAGCCATTGGCCCGCCGAACAACGTCCGCGCGAACGCCTCATCAAACATGGCGCCCAGGCACTTTCGGATGCCGAATTACTGGCAATCTTCCTGCGCACCGGCATTGCCGGCAAAAGCGCGGTCGACCTCGGCCGCGAGCTGATCTCGCATTTCGGCTCTCTGGCCACGCTATTCTCTGCTTCTCTATCCACATTTTCAGCGATCCACGGCCTGGGCCCCGCCAAATATGCACAATTGCAGGCAGTGCTGGAACTGACGCGCCGCTCCCTCACAGAAGAATTGCAAACAGGCGTGCTGTTGAGCGCCCCGCGGCCGGTCAAACACTTTTTGCAGTTGACTCTGAGCGGCAAAAAACACGAATGTTTCATTGCCCTATTCCTGGATGTGAAAAATCGGCTGATTAAAAGCGAGGAACTGTCGCGCGGCACACTGACGCATGCCAGCGTGCATCCACGCGAAGTGGTCAAATCGGCACTGGCAAATAACGCCGCCAATGTCATCCTGGCGCATAACCATCCATCCGGCGTGACGGAGCCCAGCAAAGCCGACCTGACCATCACTGCAATGCTGAAACAGGCATTGGCATTGATAGACGTGCGCGTATTGGATCATCTGATCATTGCGGGAAACAACGTTCATTCGTTTGCAGAACACGGCCAGCTTTAATACAGGGTGATCGGATCAGATGGAAGTGAATATTCGCGGCACTCAAGGTAGTTACGCGGTAGCTATTCAAATCCAATTGTTAAATATAATAATTTTCAGATTACACAATTAATTTTCACAAGTCATTGAAATTCAAACAAATTTTCGCTATACTCACTTTTTTTCCAATTTCGGAAATATTTTAGGGGGTGAAATATGGCACGTGTCTGCCAAGTCACTGGGAAGAAGCCGATGGTCGGCAACAATGTTTCCCATGCAAACAACAAAACGAAGCGTCGCTTTTTGCCTAACCTGCAAAATCGCCGCATTTTCGTCGAATCCGAGAACCGCTGGGTTTCCCTGCGCCTGTCTAACGCCGGTCTGCGTGTAATCGATAAAATCGGCATCGATGCCGTCTTGGTCGATCTGCGCGCACGTGGCGAAAAAGTCTAACTAGCAGAATAAAGGAACCATCATGGCTAAATCAGGCCGCGACAAAATCAAGCTGGAATCGACCGCTGGTACCGGTCATTTTTACACCACTACCAAAAACAAGCGCACAACGCCTGAAAAAATGGAGATCATGAAGTTCGATCCCAAGGCGCGCAAGCACGTTGCATACAAAGAGACCAAGATTAAGTAATTAGTCCAAGCCGTTCAGTATTCAGCAGCAAAGAAAAAGCCCCGCAATCAAATGATTGCGGGGCTTTTTAATGTTCAGGATTTAACGATCGGGAATTAGTAGTGTCAAGCGTAGCTGCGTAGACGGAGTGAAAAATCACGCAGGGCTTGCACGCCCGATGCCTCGGCCCGCAGACACCAGTCCTGCAATTGATGCAGCAATTGTTCACGGGTCGATGTCGACCGTTCCCAGATAGCGCCCAATTCAACACGCATTTCATGCATGGTCTGCAGCGCTTTGCTATGCACGAACAATTCGGATAGTTGCTGTTGATGGCCTGCGTCCAGCTTGGCCGGTTCGCGTTGCATCAACTTACGGGATGTCTTCAAAAACTTCGACTCCAGCATTGCCTGGCCCGACAGATGGCTATGCTCGGCATTCCATGCACGCTTGAGCGATTTGGCATACTTGGACATTACGTCGTAGCGATTGGCGATCACCGATTGCAGCGTTTCAAAATCGGCAACCAGTTTTTGTCGATCGAACTTTGGCGCCGGCGCAATCTTCTTCACCTTGGCCAGACCGATGGTCTCGAGCATGCGGATATACATCCAGCCGATATCGAATTCGTACCATTTCGACGACAGCTTTGCCGAAGTACCGAAAGTGTGATGATTGTTATGCAGTTCTTCGCCACCGATCAGGATGCCGAAAGGGAAAATATTGGTGGCGGCGTCGTTGCAATCGTAGTTACGGTAGCCCCAATAGTGACCGATGCCGTTGATAATGCCGGCGGCGGTAATTGGAATCCAGGCCATTTGCACGGCCCATACGGTCAAACCGATCGCACCGAACAGAACAACGTTGATGATCAGCATCAGCGACACGCCAAGCGCACTGTGGCGGGTGTAGAGATTACGTTCGATCCAGTCGTCAGGCGTTCCATGGCCGTATTTTTCCATGGTCTCGGCGACTTTGGATTCGGCGCGATACAGTTCGGCGCCTTCGAAAAACACTTTTTTAATGCCGCGTGTTTGCGGGCTATGCGGATCTTCTTCGGTTTCGCATTTTGCGTGATGCTTGCGATGAATGGCGGCCCACTCTTTAGTGACCATGCCAGTGCTCATCCAGAGCCAGAAACGGAAAAAGTGACTGATGACCGGATGCAGATCCAGCGCCCGATGGGCCTGATGGCGATGCAGATAAATCGTGACTGCAGCGATCGTAATATGGGTAAACGCAAGGATGACGAAAAACACCTGCCATCCCGAGAGATTCAACAGTCCATTTGATAAGAAATCAAGGATTGCATTCAAAATCATTACTACTCCAGAATAAACACTTCGTTTCAGCGATACCCTAAACTGGAAAATCGCTCTTCAGACATGAATTTGTCCGCATTGTACGCGCATTAAACATGCTTTGGCGATTCCGCCATGTTGCTTTCAGGGTTTTGAATAAAACTGCAGGTCTCTGGTACAGATTGTTGATATTCAACAACGTTATTCAACAACATGCGACCTTCACCATCTGTAGCATTTTCCTTTAATAACAAGGCACTAACCATACTTTACTTGTAAGGAACAGTGAGTTCAGTCATACGAAATTGCGTCCCGGCGATGCCGTTCCCAATTCGCGGCGTACAGGCCGGTCAATTGAGGATTACCGCGGATGATTAAAACGTTTTCTGCGTTCTTGTGCTGTGCCGACCAGGTGAAATTGTAACTGCCTGTGATCAGGGTAGCGTCGGCGGTTTCGGCATCGATGACGATGACTTTATTGTGCGCACTCGTATAGTTGGTTTCGCCCCAGACGGCAATCCCGCTGTCGCGCAGGGCTATCTGCTGTTTTTGCGCCGCCGGCATCGATGCAAGCTGGCCGGCGTCCAGCAAAACCCTGACATCGACGCCTCGCTGCTGTGCCTTACGCAACGCGCCCACGATTTTCCTGCTGGTCAGCAGATAGGCTTGCATCAGGATTTCCCGATGCGCATCGGCCATCGCGCCGACGATCAATCCTTCGACGTCGTCCCATGGAGAAAATGCCGCCTGCAGCGTTCCTTGCCCTGCCACCGGCGCCGGCGGCATTTCATAGGCATTTGCCGGTAGAGCGAAGGTCAGCCAAAAGGAAACAACACCGGCAAGCAGGCCGGAGAGGTGTCGCGCCATTACTTCCTGCGCTCCATGACCGCTGCGAAGAAGCCGTCGGTATGATGCGTTTGCGGCAGCAATTTCAAATAATCCAGCATTTCCAATTCGATTTTCTGCTCGGCCAATACGTCTTTCATCGGCACCAGCGCGAAATCTTCATTGGCGGCGAGGAACTGCGCAACGATCGCTTCGTTTTCCTCGTCCAGGATGCTGCAGGTGCCATAGACCAGACGGCCGCCGGCCTTGACCAGCCGTGCCGCGCTGCTCAGGATACTGATCTGCTTGGTATTCATTTCGAGTATCGATGCAGGCGTCTGACGCCATTTCACATCGGGATTGCGACGCAGGGTGCCGAGGCCGCTGCAAGGCGCATCGACCAGCACACGATCGATTTTTCCGGCCAGGCGCTTCACCTTGGCGTCGTTTTCATGGGCGATCAATACCGGATGCACATTCGATAATCCGCTGCGCGCCATGCGCGGCTTCAGTTTCGCCAGCCGTTTGTCCGATATATCGAAGGCATACAAACGCCCGGTATTGCGCATCAGCGCGCCGATGGCGAGCGTCTTGCCGCCCGCGCCGGCACAGAAATCGACCACCATTTCGCCGCGTTTGGCGCCGACGATCTGCGCCAGTAACTGGCTGCCCTCGTCCTGCACTTCGATCGCGCCGCTTTTGAACAGCGGCAAATTTTGCAGCGAAGGCTTCTTGATCACGCGCAGCCCGAGCGGTGCGTATGGCGTCGGTTCGCACAGGACAGGCGCCGCGGCCAGTTCGGCAATGACTTCTTCGCGCGTGGCTTTGAGCGAATTGACGCGTAAATCCAGGGGTGCCTGCTGATTCATGCCGTCCGCCAGCGCCAGCGTTGCGGCTTCGCCGTCGCGCGCCACCAGCTTATCGAACAACCATAGCGGCAAATTACTACGCATCAGTGGCGGCATCAGCGTGCGATCGATTTCCGAGGTGCGCTGCAGCCATGCCGTTTCTTCTTCGGACAAACCGCCCAGCGAATCGATGCCGACCGCATCGGCCAGACCCAGTAAAGTCAAACGGCGCATCGATGGGCCGTTGCCGGATTCTGCGAAATTGGTGAACATCGCCTTGTTGCGCAACAGACCATAGATGGCTTCTGCGACGACACCGCGCTCGCGCGCGCCCAGCCTCGTATGTTCGCGGAAGTAACGCGACAAAGTGCCGTCGGCCGGGCCGGTAAAACGTAAAATCTCGCGCAATACCTCTTCGGTATGGCCAATGATTGCGGGTGGCAATCTCATAGTGTTTCCTCTGCGGTTTAAATGCGGCGATGACCCTTCGATACGCGTCGACGCGACGTATCGAAGGGTCATCTCCAAGCTAAATATTCTTGACTGAACGGTGTTACCGCTTTCGGCCGAGTTCGGCTCAGTTCGAAAGCGCGTCCGCGTGCAAATGCACCTGATCGCCATGGAGGCGCAATTTGCCTTCGACAAACCAGCGCACGGCGCGCGGATAAATTATGTGTTCCTGTTGCAGTACGCGCTGCGCCAGTTGCTGTTCGCTATCGCCGATCAGGACCGGCACCGCAGCCTGCGCCACGATAGGACCATGATCGAGATTGGCCGTCACAAAATGCACCGTCGCGCCATGCAGCTTGACGCCTGCCGCCAACGCCTGCCGATGCGTCGCCACGCCGGGGAAAGCAGGCAACAGCGACGGATGGATATTTAGCATGCGTCCAGCGTAATGGGCAACGAACTCCGCCGTCAGAATGCGCATGAACCCGGCCAGCACTACCAGATCCGGCGCAAAACGGTCTATTGCCGCCTGCAGGGCGGTGTCGAACTGTTCACGATCGGGAAACTGTTTGCTGGCAACGACCAGAGTGTCGATGCCCTGCGCCTCGGCATAAGCCAGGCCTTCGGCATCCGCGCGGCTACTGATCACGGCGCTGATGACGGCCGGCCATTGTTCGGCCCGTGCGGCGCGGACGATGGCTTCCATATTGCTGCCGCGCCCGGAAATCAAAATCACAATGCTTCTCATGGCACGCATTGTAACCGCAGCGGGCTGCTTTTAAAAACTGCAGAAGACGGAAGAACGGAAAATCTGCTGAAATCTACTGAAAAGAATAAAACACGCGGAACGGGACTTTCTTATCGGCCCAGAAGTCGGCAGCATCGCGGAACACGTCCAACAGGGTCTCACGCGCTTCCTTATCGAATTTCGGTGTATTCGGCAATTGCTCCAGCACCACGATAAATCCGGATTGCGGCCCAGCCTTGTAGCTCAAATCGGTCAGGCAATCGGCCAGCGCATCGAAGTTCTTGCCGAAATGGCGCGGCAGATGAAAAGCTTCCGCGATGGTAGCAAGCACCTGCTGCTTGGTTGTTGCTTCTGAGCAATAAGCGTATAAAAAATGTTGCCCGAGACGAGCAGCCTCGGCCTGCAGGTCGCCAACGCGAAATGCGCGGATCGACTGAACCACATTTGGCAACACTGTTTTAAATAAACTCATTTCTCCCTCAGAGCTAAGCAATGGCGGTTTGGGGCTATTTCTCGATCCGTCGGAACGAAGTGTAATGGTCGCTAGTGTAAAAATATTCATGCGCTGGTTCACCGCCGGCAATAATTCGACGCGCCCCACGATTACGTGCATAAGGCGTTTTTACCGTGTATTCCCTGTAATAACCCCGCTTTTGCAGGGGTAATGCTTTTTCATAGTTGCCAAAAACGGCGCCATCCTTAGGATAAGGAAAAGGCCCGCCCCGCTCGATCGCCGCCAGCGTTTGACGCGCCTGCTGCGGCAAATCGGCGACTGCGATCGGCTCTGCAGTCCGCCCCAGCTGCGCAGGCCCCTGCGCAAACACCGGAAATGACAACAGCAATGCAATGAGAAATACGGACCAGATTTTTAAAAATTTATCATTCAAGGCGCATTTCCATCACATTCCACTACATTATTAATGAGTAGCATTATTTTGATCAACTACGTAGGGTAACGCGTTGCACAAAACGAATCAACCGGAATCGACAGCGCCGCTCTGGGAGCGCCCCGCGATTCATCAGCTATCGACTGGCAAATCAGGCTTCGGTTCAAAAAACGACAGCACAGCAGCGCGCCGTTCATAGGTATCTTTCCGCCCCAGTTCGATCAGCTCATTGGTAAATCCCTTTTCAAACAGCAGATAGGATGCCAGCACCCCGCCGCGCGCCTCAGTCGCGCCGATACCGCCCAGCATGGCCCGGATCGGGCGCGGCAAACTGCGCACGTGGCGGCTGGCGATATCGTCGATCCGCTGCGAAGGCGCAATGACCAATGTTTCGATCGGCTTCAGCGGCGTACGGCTGCGCTGTTCGGGCGTCAGGAACGATAAGGTCTGATTAACGCGCCGTATGCGTTCGATATCGACCGCCAGCCCGTCCAGAAAAATGCTCGATAACGCATGGCCGGCGACTTGGGCCAGCGTCGGATAGCGGGCGATGGTTTCTTTCGATGGCGGCGCTTCCTGGCCCATCCGGCCGGCCCCGACCACCAGAATCCGGTTGGCGCCCAGATGAATGGCAGGCGATAGCGGCGCCGTCTGGCGCATGGAGCCGTCGCCGAAATATTCGCAATGGCCTTCGTAGTAGATCGGCACCGCAGGAAAAATGAAAGGGATTGCCGAAGAAGCCAGTAAATGCTCGACGCCGATCTGATCGCGCAGCGCGCTGCGCTGAATCCGTTGCCAGGAAGCGAATTCGTTCGCGCTCTGATAAAAAGTGACATGCTGGCCGCCGGTATAAGACGAGGCAGTCACCGCCAATGCATCCAGCTGGCCCGAAGAAAGTATCGCGTCCAGCCGCGGCAAATCCAGCAAGCGGTGCAGCAATGTCACCAGCGGCGTGTTGTCGAGCAGGGATTGCGGAGGATGCGCATGCCATTTGCGCAGCAGCCAGCCGAATGAGAACAGCGACAGCCAACGCGCGCCGGTACGAATGACGCCGAGCGAATCGGCGCGATAAACCTGATCGACCGTGAAATTGGACCAGACATCCACCAGGGATTGCACGCTGCGGCCGAAATTATCGATCCTGCAGGCCAGCGCAGTTGCATTAATCGCGCCCGCCGAAGTGCCGCAAACGACATTGAAGGGATTGCGCTCCGGCGCCCAGCCTGCGTCGCGCAAAATGGATGCCAGCGCGTCCAGCACGCCGACCTGATACGCTGCCCGCGCGCCGCCGCCTGTCAAGATCAAGCCGGTTTTATCCGTTGTCTCCATCACTCACGCTTTTTATTGAACTGCTTTGCGGATTGCAAGAGATTTACGCCCCGTGTCGGAACCTATTTCCCGGATACCCCGAATTTCCACTCGATAGTTTCCTGTTGCTACTTTGCCTGCATTCGGATCGCGCCGTCAAGTCGGATCGTCTCTCCGTTCAACATAATATTTTCGATGATGCTCCGGACCAATTGCGCATATTCGCCGGGACGGCCGAGGCGGGACGGAAACGGCACCGCGCTGCCGAGCGCATTTTGCACTTCCTGCGGCATGCCCAGCAGCATCGGCGTCTCGAAGATACCGGGCGCAATGGTCATCACGCGGATCCCGCTGCGCGCCAGGTCGCGCGCCATCGGCAGTGTCAGGCCGACGATGGCGGCCTTGGAGGCAGCATACGCCGCCTGCCCCATTTGGCCGTCGTAAGCGGCAATCGAAGCCGTGTTGACGATAATGCCGCGCTCGTTTTCCGGCGCCGGCGTATTTTGCGCCATGGCAGCCGCCGCCAGACGCGCCATGTTGAAGGTGCCGATCAGATTGATATCGATGGTTTTCTGGAACAAGGCCAAAGAATGGGCGCCATCCTTGCCGACTGTTTTGGCCGCCGGCGCGATACCGGCGCAATTGATCAGTCCGCGCAGCGCGCCCAGCTTCTGCGCAGCGGCCACTGCAGCAATGCCGTCCGTCTCCGAACAGACATCGCAGCGCACGAACCCGCCGCCCAGCTCTGCCGCCAATGCTGTCCCGCTTTCAACTTGCAGATCGGCGATCAACACTGCCGCGCCGTTTTCCGCCAGCATGCGCGCAGTCGCGGCCCCGAGACCGGAAGCGCCGCCGCTGACGATGAATACGTTGCCGTTGATTTGCATCGGTTTTCGCTAACGCCTGTTCAAGAAAAAAAGCGGATCGAGTGATCCGCTTTTTATTGTCCTTACCGATTCTTACCGCCTGCTTACTATTTTGCTTATCCTGCCTGCCTATATTACGCGGCCAGTGCGGCAAACGCGCTGTCGCGGATCTGTTCGACTGGACCGATGCCGGCAATCTTGCGGTACTTCGGCGCACCGACGGCACCCGACTCCGCCCATTTTCCGTAGTAGCTCACCAGAATTTCGGTCTGCTCGTGATAGACCGACAAACGCTTCTTGACGGTTTCTTCCTTGTCGTCGTCGCGCTGAATCAGCGGATCGCCGGTGAGATCATCCTTGCCCTCGACTTTCGGCGGATTGAATTTGACGTGATAGGTACGGCCCGATGCTGCATGCACCCGGCGGCCGCTCATGCGCTCGACGATCGCTTCATCGGGTACGTCGATTTCCAGCACGTAATCGATCGCCACACCGGCTTCTTTCATCGCATCGGCTTGCGGAACCGTACGCGGGAAGCCGTCGAACAGATAGCCGTTGGCGCAATCGGCTTGCTTCAACCTGTCCTTGACCAGTCCGATAATGATTTCATCGGAAACCAGACCGCCGCTATCCATGACTTTTTTCGCCGCGATGCCCAACGGTGTGCCGGCAGCAACAGCCGCGCGCAACATATCGCCGGTCGAGATTTGCGGAATACCGAATTTTTCTTTGATAAACGTCGCTTGCGTGCCTTTACCGGCACCAGGCGCTCCTAAAAGGATGAGGCGCATATGTTTCCTGATTTAAGTTTGAATTCTTTGGCGATTAATATTGCGGCAAATGCGGTTGACGACCAATGCAGTTTGCGACAAATACGCATCCAGCCAACGACCGCTTATGCGATCGTTCGTATTTTATTTAGACGAAACTTACCACAAAAATTTCGAAAATCGCCCATAACGGCCGATCGGTGGCATATTTTGCAGCACTGCGCACATATTGCCGCAGCGCATTGACACGCCATTTCAGAAGTGCTTGCGCACCCGCTCCAGATCTTCCGGCGTATCGATGCCGGGCGCCGGCGCGCCATGCGTAATATGCACGGCGATTGGAATCCGATGCCACAACACGCGCAGTTGCTCCAGAGCTTCGATGGTTTCCAGCGGCGATGGTGTCAAGGTCGGATAGTGCTGCAAAAACCGGTTGGTGTACGCGTACAGACCGATATGCCGCAGTGGACTGCCTTGCGGAGCGGCATCATCGCTCAGCAATGCGGCGGCGCCAAAACTATCGCGATGCCAGGGGATCGGTGCGCGGGAAAAATACATCGCCCTGCCGTCCTTGTCGAGCACCACTTTAACCACATTCGGGTTAAGCATGTCGGCCATCGTTTCGATGGCATGCGCCGCGGTCGCCATCGGCGTGCCGGCATCGATCAGTGCCGCCGTGGCGGCCACCAGCGCGGGATCGATCAAGGGCTCGTCGCCTTGCACATTGACCACCACCGCATCGTCAGCCAGTTGCAGCGCGGCGGCAACTTCCGCAATGCGGTCGCTGCCGGAAGGATGATCGGCGCGCGTCATGCGCGCATCGATACCGTACTGCCTGCAGGCGGCCAGGATATCGGGATGGTCGGTGGCGACGATAACGCGTTCGGCGCCGGACAGCGCGGCACGTTCGGCCACCCGCACAATCATCGGCTTGCCGCCGAGATCGGCCAGCGGCTTGTTGGGCAAACGGGTCGATGCCAGGCGCGCCGGGATGATGACGGTAAATGCGTGGCGCGGCATGCTCAGTCGGAGGGCGATGCAGACGATATCGGCGTAACACCGGCGCCGGCATCGGCCAACAAGATTGGCGTGGTCAGATCACGCGCCTCGTCGGCCCACATGATCGGGATGCCGTCGCGAATCGGATAAGCCAGCTTATCGGCGTTGCAAATCAGCTCTTGCGCTTTTTTGTCGTGTTCAAGGGGGCCCTTGCAAATCGGGCAGACCAGGATATCAAGCAGTCGGACGTTCACGCAATTTCTCCACAATGTGTTCGGCGAGCGGGCCATCGATATGCGCCGTCACCGGCACGACCCAGATCCGCGGGTCGTTTCTGATGGACTCTATGACTTTGCATTTTACTGCATCCTTGGCGGTGATCAGAATCACATCCGCATCGAGCCCCGCAAAAGGGTTGGCGGAAAAATTGTAGTGATCCGGCAGCGGCAACTCGATGAATTTCAATCCGGCATTGCGCAGCGTGGTAAAAAATCGGGCTGGATTGCCCATGCCGGCTGCCGCGACGATGCGCTTCACGCCCCATTCCCGGTCTTCGTCGGTGGATTTCATGAAATCCGGCAATGCCCGGCGACGCTCCCGGCTACGCAGTTGCCAGGCATCGCCGCCGACGATCGACATCGCCATTGCGCCGGCCGGTATGGCGCCGTTGCCACCGCCGAGATTGACCACCGTAAAGTCGCGCCGCCGATGCAGCGATTCGCGCAACGGCCCGGCCGGCAACAACCAACCGTTGCCGACGCCGCGGCTGTCCGACAAAACAATTTCGATATCGCGCGCCAATGCGTAATGCTGCAGGCCGTCGTCGGAAATAATCACATTGACTTCCGGATGCACTTGCAGCAATGCCTGCGCAGCCGCCGCGCGGCGCCGGCCGACCATCACGGGACAGCGCGCCTGCTCGGCGATCAGCATGGGCTCATCGCCATACAGCCTGGGTTCGCCACCCAAAATAACCACACGCGGTTCCTTCGCCGCTGCGCCATAGCCGCGCGAAATCACGCCCGGCACATAACCGGCGGCACGCAAGGCTTCGACCAGCCAGATCGTCAACGGTGTCTTGCCGGTGCCGCCGACAAAAATATTGCCGACCACCACCACCGGCACCGGCAAGCGCGTCACGCGCCGCAGGCCGATGGCGTAGAGGGTTCGCCGCAGCGCCGTGACAAACGCGAACAGCAGCGATAATGGCCACAGCAGGCGCGCCAGCCAACCGCGCTGCAGCCATGCCTGCGTCAGACGCGATTCCATCGAAATATCTCGCACGGAAGAGGCCTACCTGCCCGCGGTCTGCGCGGCAAACGTGATTTTTGCCAAACCGGCCTGACGCGCCGCTTCCAGCACATTGATCACAGTCTGATGCGCCGCCATCGCATCGGCATTGATGATGACGACAGGATCGGGGACAGTCGCCGAAGATCCGGCCGAAGACTTGATGGCCCGCGTCAATGCTTCGGCCAGTCCGGCGGCATCGTGCGCGGCAATCCGCACATTATCGATGGCGTAATTCCCCTTCGCATCGACTGCCACATTGATTTCCTGCGGCTGCTGCAAGGCCTTTTCCGCATCGGCGGTAGGCAGCGTGATCTGCAGCGCAGTGAATTTGCTGTAGGTGGTGGTGACCATCAGAAAAATCACGATCACCAATAACACATCGATGAACGGAATCAGATTGATCTCAGGTTCGGCAGGTGCTCTGCCCTTGCGAAAATTCATGGCGAGGCCCGGTTCAAACTTAAACTTGCTTTTAAACTTACTCTTTACTTTGCGCTATTTGCGCGCGCCGTGCACGATGTCGACAAACTTGACAGCCTGCTGTTCCATATCGACTACAAAGCTATCCACCAAAGCACGGAAATGGCGATAAAACACCAGCGCCGGCATCGCGATCGCCAAGCCGAAACCGGTGTTGTACAACGCAATCGAAATACCGTTGGCAAGCTGCGCAGGATTGGTGCCGGTCGCATTTTGCGAGGCGAAAATCTCGATCATGCCGACCACCGTGCCGAACAGCCCCATCAGCGGCGCCAGCGACGCGATCGTGCCGAGACTGGTCAGAAAACGTTCTAGGCTATGCGCGGTTGCGCTGCCGGCTTCCTCGATTGCTTCTTTCATTACTTCGCGCGGCGCATTCACATTGCGCAAACCCGCCGCCAGCACGTACCCGAGCGGCGAATTCTGTTCCAGCTTCTCAATGACATCCGGTTTCACCTTGCCGCTTTGATAAACCGTGATCACCTCGCGCAATAATTGCGGCGGCAAAATACGCGCGCGGCGCAGGTACAATGAGCGCTCGATGATCAGAGCCAGGCCGACAATAGAGGCTATCAGCAAGGGCCAGATCGGCCAACCGGCCGCTTGAATAATCGCGAACAAAAGAAACTCCTGAACAATGTAACGAATAAGTAGGACAAAATAAGCAGCGAATGTAACGTGTTGCGCCGCAGCGGGCAAGATGAACCGGCATTCCGGCGATTTAAGATTGGTAAAGTTACGCACACAAACTGTGCATAACTTTGTGAACAAACCCGGGATCCGATATTTAAGTTGTTGATTACAAAATAGTTTTATCAGATTGAGCAGAAAGCATGCACGTCCAGACCAAAGCAAGGCCCACGAGGCAAAACCATGTTGGATGAAACCGGGCAGCCTGCCGCGGCCGGCAATCCGGGTGCGCCGGTACTCGCCGTATCGGCGCTTAACCAGGCCGTGGCGCGGCTGTTGGAACGCAGCTTCCCGCTGATTTGGGTCGCCGGCGAAATTTCCAATTTCACGCGCGCCGCATCGGGCCACTGGTATTTCACATTGAAAGACAGCGCCGCGCAGGTCCGGGCGGTGATGTTCAAAGGACGGGCGCAATTCGCCGGTTTCATGCCGCGCGAAGGCGACAAGGTTGAAGTCCGCACGCTGGTCACACTGTATGCGCCGCGCGGCGATTACCAACTCAACGTCGAAGCAATTCGGCGCGCCGGTGTCGGCAATCTTTACGAAGCCTTTCTGCAGTTGAAAGCAAAACTGGAAGCCGAAGGCCTGTTTGCGCCGGAGCGCAAGCGCCCGATCCCGGCCTTTGCGCGCTGCATCGGCATCGTCACCAGCCTGCAGGCCGCGGCCTTGCGCGACGTGCTAAGCACCTTGCAACGGCGCGCGCCGCACGTGCGCATCATCATTTACCCGACGCCGGTTCAGGGCGAAGGCGCGGCGCTCAAGATTGCGCAGGCGATTGCCACCGCATCGGCCCGGGCGGAATGCGATGTGCTGCTGGTATGCCGCGGCGGCGGCAGCATCGAAGACTTGTGGTCGTTCAACGATGAAACCGTCGCCCGCACCATTGCCGCCAGCCCGGCGCCTGTGATCAGCGGCGTCGGCCACGAAACCGACTTCACGATCGCCGACTTTGCCGCCGATCTGCGGGCGCCCACACCGACCGCCGCCGCCGAAATGGCGGCCATCGCACGCGGCGACTGGCTAGCCGCGCTGGAAGACCGCGCCGGCACACTGCGTTATGCACTCACCCGCAAACTGACCGATGCAGCGCAAACGCTGGACTGGCTGGCGCGCCGCCTGCCCAGCCCCGCTGCGACGATCGCACACGAACGTCTGAAACTGCGCGGCATGCAAGCCCGGCTCGGCCATGCAACCCGCATCCCGCTGACAAAAATGCGCTTCGCCCTGCAGCAATTGCACAGCCGCCTGAACGCCAGGCTGCCCGACACCCGCCACGCCCGCAGCCTGTTGGAAAACCATGCGCGCCGGATCACCGTGCATCTGGAGCGCCATACCACCCGCCGGCGCCAAACCCTGAACGCCCTGGCGGCCCAGCTCGAATTACTCAATCCGCAACGCACCCTGGAACGCGGCTACGCGATCGTCACGGATCATAAAGGCAAGATACTGCGCGACCCGGCTGAACTGAAACCGCGTACCGACGTCACACTCAGGCTAGCCGGCGGCAGCGCCCAGATCGGGGTTGCCACGGTGCAGGCAATTTTGGGTGAGGTTGAGTGAGAGACCGAGCAGGATTCAGGCTAACAAGCAAATAGAAAAATAAATTGCAAATTAGATGCAAATAAATCGGGATGTCTGTCAGACATCAGTGCAAAGAATTGTTAATCGCTTTAAAATCACCCGCGGTAAAAATACTATTCATTCACAGACAGAAAGGAATCATCATGGCGCATACCCTTCCGGCACTGCCTTATGAGCTCGACGCTTTAGCTCCGACTATTTCCAAAGAGACACTGGAATTTCATTACGGCAAACATCATCAGACCTATGTGACGAATCTGAACAACCTGATCAAGGGCACCGAATTCGAAAACGCAACACTCGAAGACACAGTCAAAAAATCATCGGGCGGCGTCTTCAACAACGCAGCGCAAATCTGGAACCACACTTTTTACTGGAACAGCCTGACACCGAAAGGCAGCGGCAAGCCAAGCGGCGCGCTGGCAACGGCAATCGATGCAAAATGGGGCTCCTTCGACAAGTTCAAGGAAGAGTTCACCAAATCCGGCCTCGGTAATTTCGGTTCCGGCTGGACCTGGCTGGTGAAGAAGGCCGACGGTTCGGTCGATATTGTCAACACATCCAATGCAGCCACACCGCTGACCACAGCCGACAAAGCGCTGCTGACAATGGATGTCTGGGAACACGCGTATTACATCGACTACCGCAATGCCCGCGCAAAATACATTGAAAATTTCTGGGGCATCGTGAACTGGGATTTCGCAGCGAAGAACTTCGCCTGAGGCTTAACTGAATAAGTCATGGGTAATGTTGAGTAGGTGGCGAGAGGGGCCCAAGCTGTGCAGGAGAAGCGCGGCCGTACTTTAAGTACGGTGAGCATCACAGTGCCCAGATTGGGCCGCTCTCGCCACCTAATCAGCGTTGCCTGCCGGTCGCACGCAAAATGCCCATCAGCAATGATGGGCATTTTCTTATTGGAGGTGTAAATTCCCTCTAGCGCTTATTTGCGCTTTATTCTTTAGGATTATTTTTATGCACATCGGCGTGATCTACGCGCTATCGGCAGCCGTGCTCTTCGGCGCCAGCACCCCATTCGCCAAAACCCTGCTGACGCAGATCGCGCCGGTCACGCTGGCCGGCGTGCTGTATTTCGGCAGCGGCCTCGGGTTGCTGATTTGGTACGGCCTGCGGCGACTGAAAAGCCGCGTGCGGCACACTGACGGCAGCGGCAATGGCGGCAATGGTGGAATTATGCGGCCCGATCTGCCCTGGCTGCTGGGCGCGATCGCCGCCGGCGGCGTCGCCGGGCCGGTGCTATTGATGATCGGCCTCAGCACCACTGCGGCATCGACCACCTCGCTGCTGCTGAACATGGAAGGCGTGCTGACTGCGTTGCTGGCCTGGTTCGCTTTCAAGGAACATTTCGACCGCCGCATCTTTATCGGCATGACATTTATTGTAGCCGCGGGGGTTTTGCTGTCCTGGGATCAGCAGGTTTCGGTCGGCACGTCCTGGGGCGTCGCTGCCATCGTCGGCGCCTGCCTGTGCTGGGGCATCGACAATAATCTGACACGCAAAATCGCCGCCAGCGACGCCGTGCAAATTGCCTGCATCAAAGGATTGGTGGCCGGCTCGGTCAATCTGGCGATCGCCAAATCGATGGGCTTGCCGCTGCCCGCATTGACCAGCGCGGCGATTGCCGGCGCGATCGGTTTTTGCGGCTACGGCCTGAGTCTGGTGATGTTCGTATTGGCCCTGCGCCATTTGGGCACGGCGCGCACCGGCGCCTATTTCTCTGCCGCGCCGTTTGTCGGCGCGATCGTATCGCTATGGTTGCCGGGCGAATCGCCGGGCATGAATTTCTGGATTGCGATGGCCTTGATGGGCGTCGGCATCTGGCTGCACCTCACCGAAAAACATGGGCACGACCATCGCCATGAACCGGCGCTGCATACGCATCCGCATGCGCACGACATCCACCATCGGCACTCGCATGATTTCGATTGGAAAGAGGGCGAGGAACATACCCATACGCACCATCATTCGCCTTTACATCATCGGCATGGGCACTATCCGGATATTCACCACCGCCATACGCACTAGCGTACTGGCATCCTATCGGCTGTCGCGATTGTCGCGATAGCGGCGCGCCATTGCCACAGCCGTCAAACATACAGCCAGCCAGGCCAGGCCTTCCAGCACCGCGCCCACGACATCGCTGAGATAGTGCGCCCCAAGATATATCCGGCTTAGTCCGACCCATATCACCATCAACGCCGCCAGCGCAGCAATCGCCCAACGCATCGCGACCGATGGCGTCCGGCTCATCAGATACGCCGCCAATGCGCTGTAAAGCACGGTAGCGCCGGCCGTATGCCCGCTGGGAAAACTATAGGTTGCGATATGCACCAGCGGGTTGGAGAACGACGGACGGCCGCGGCGAAAAATATATTTCATGCCGATATTCAGCGCCATCCCGCCGAACGTCGTCCCTGCCACTGCGGCAAGCCAATACCAGTCCTTGATACGCGCCAGCAGCAGTGCGAACAGAATCGAAAACAGCGGTATTCCCACCGCGCCGTGCAGCGCCGAAATGCCGAACATCACCTGCGTCCAGACCACTTCCCCATGACCATTGAACCAGTGCGATACCCGTTCGTCCAGGCCGGTAAGCCAGTTGGCCGAAGACACGTGCACTGCAAGCCCGGCGAACATCAGCGCCACGGCGGAAAATACGCCGGCGCCGATACTGAAATACCTGCCGAACAAGCCGTCTGCGTCCAATCTGGCGTGCACGAAAGCGCGCAGGCGTGATTTACCGGAAGGTAATTTTGACGGATTGGAGGACGGGTCGGAAGGCACGCCGGAATAAGGTTGATGAAACATGAGTAGTCGCTTTCTTGAAGGCGCCCAGAGATAACGCCGGGATAACGCTGATACAACCACCAGTTATCCTACAAGAAAATCAGATTTTTAGTGACTGTTTCCCCTAGGGCAATCTTAGATAATCTTGAACATAGTCGGTATATATATTCAAAAGAGATCCTGTTACGTTTTTTAATGGCGCCTGGGCTTATCGGGCCATTAGCCCGAAAAACAGCGCAATTAAAAATAACTAGCGGTTTAGCCGACAGTCATGAAAGGTGGCCCATGAAAACGGACCAATTCATCTCAATGGAACATCAACTATCGAAAAATCAGCGCCTGAGTACCGGCGTAGCCGGCCTCGACGATATCCTGTCAGGCGGCCTCACACCCGAACGCCTTTATCTGGTGGAGGGCAATCCCGGTTCCGGTAAAACCACCCTTGCCATTCAGTTCCTGCTGGAAGGCGTGCGGCGGAAAGAGACCGGTTTATACATTACGCTCTCCGAAACCACGCATGAGTTGCGCGCCGTTGCCGCCTCGCATGGCTGGAGCCTGGATGGGATTTCCCTGTTTGAATTGGTCAATGAAGACGGGCTCGATCTGGATGCCGGCCAATCCGTGTTGTATCCCTCCGAACTGGAGCTGGGGGAAACCACCAAAAACGTGATGCGCCAGGTCGACGCGCTACGGCCGTCGCGTGTGGTCTTCGACAGCCTGTCCGAAATGCGTCTGCTGGCGCAAAACCCGCTGCGTTACAGGCGCCAAATTCTGGCGCTGAAACAATTTTTCGCATTGCGCAATTGCACCGTTTTGCTGCTCGACGATAAAACCTCCGAAGCCGGCGATCTCCAATTGCACAGTCTGGCGCATGGCGTGATCGGCCTGGATCAGACCCCACAGGAATTCGGCCGCGAACGGCGTCGCCTGCGCGTCAATAAAATGCGCGGCATCAAATTCGACGGCGGCTATCACGACTTCAATATCGAAACCGGCGGCATCCGCGTCTTTCCGCGGCTGGTTGCCGTCGGCAGCGGCATCCCCTACGACCCTGCGCCGCAAAGCACCGGTTCGGCCGAGCTGGACGATATGTTGGGCGGCGGCCTGGCTCCCGGCACCAGCACCCTGCTCACCGGCCCCTCCGGCGTCGGCAAGACCACCGCCGCAATACGTTGCGCGCTGGCGGCACTCGAACGCGGCGAACACGTCGTTTATTACCTGTTCGATGAGGGTGTCATGACCTTGTTGGCGCGCAGCGCCAAGCTCGGCATGCCGTTGCAGCCCTATCTCGATAACGGCAAATTGGTGATACATCACATCGATCCGGCTGAATTATCGGCCGGCGAATTTGCGTGGAATGTGCGCAAAGCAGTAGAAGAAACAGGCGCGCGATTCCTGGTGCTCGACAGTCTGAACGCCTATTTGCAGGCGATGCCGGGCGAACGCTTCCTGCTGCTGCAGATGCATGAGTTGCTGTCGTATCTCGGCCAGCACGGTGTCACCACACTGCTGTTGCTGGGCCAGCATGGACTGATCGGCGACATTCGCTCCGATCTGGACCTGAGTTATCTGAGCGACAGCATCCTGGCCTTCCGTTTCTTTGAAACCAAGGGCGCGATCCTTAGCGCCATTACAGTCATCAAAAGCCGCACCAGCAATCATGAACGCAGCATCCGAGAATTACGCCTGAGTGAGGGCCGAGGACTGCAGGTAGGCGAAGCCATCAGCGATTTCGAGGGGATTTTGACCGGCCTCCCGACATATCGCGGCTCAGTGCCGATGCTGCAAGCCGAAGCCCCCACATGACCAGACAGCATCCCAACGAACAACGAACGCTTGTGCTTGCGCCGCATGGCCGCGACGCCGAGACCGTTTGCCATGTGCTGCGCCTGAATCATATCGATAGTTTTATTTGTGCGGACATCGGCAAGTTGACGGATGAATTGAAGGCCGGCGCGGGCGTTGCGCTGATTACCGACGAAGCGCTGGAAAGCCAGAATCTGGCGCCGCTGATCGACTGGCTTGCGGCCCAGCCGGCGTGGTCCGATTTCCCCTTTATTCTATTGACGCAGCCGCGTTCGCAGCCGCGCAACTCGCTGGCGCTCGGCGCGCTCGAAAGCCTCAGCAATGTGGTGCTGCTGGAGCGCCCGTTGAATTCGGAAACATTGAAACGCGCCACCACTTCCGCACTGCGCGCAAGGCGCCGCCAATACGAGGCCCGGGCAGCGCTGCAACAACGGCTCCAGGCCGAAGAGCGTTTGGGTTTTGCGTTAAAGGCCGGCCGTCTCGGCGCGTGGGAGATCGATGTCGCCACCCGCGCACTGAGCACATCGGATATCTGCAAGGAAAATTTCGGCCAGCCCATCGATCAGCCTTTCAATTACCAGACGCTGCTGACCTGCATTCATCCGGCCGACTTGAAAGCGTATCAGGACGCATTGCAAACGGCGCTGGGCACACGTGACGGCTTTGTGATCGAATTGCGCGTGATGTGGCCGGATCAAAGCCTTCATTGGGTGCAAATCCGCGGCGAAACCAGCTTTGGCGAAAATAACCGGCCGCAACGCGTTGCCGGCGTGTCGCTGGATGTCACCGAACGCATGGAATCTGCGCGCCAGTTAAGTGACAGCCAGCGCGCCCTGCATGATCTGAATGCGACGCTGGAACGGCGCATCGAAGAACGCACCCGCGAACTGGCGCAACTCAACGACCGCCTGATGCATGAAATCAGCGAACGCGAACGCAACCAGGCGGCTTCCGTGCAGGGGCAAAAAATGGAAGCCATCGGCCGCCTCACCGGCGGTATCGCGCACGACTTCAATAATCTGCTGCATGTGAGCATCGGCAATCTGGAATTGATCGATCGCGTCACGCACGACGAGCGCGTTAAACGCTTTGCCACTACGGCACGCAAGGCGCTTAATCGCGGCACCAAGCTGACCGGCCAATTGCTGGCGTTTGCGCGCAATCAAAGCCTGGATCTGAAAGCCGTCGATCTGGCGGTATTGATCGACGGCATGCAGGAATTATTATCGGTCTCGGTCGGCTCCGCCATCACCATCGATCTGGATTTCGCCACCAATATGCCCCCCGCGCTGGCCGACCCGAACCAGATCGAAATGGCGATTCTGAACTTGGCGATCAACGCGCGCGACGCAATGCCTGAGGGCGGCACGCTTTTGCTGCGCACCGACTGCCGCGATGCCGACGATGAATTGCTCAAGCCGGGCCGTTACGCGGTGGTTGCGGTGGTCGATACCGGGACCGGCATCCGCGCCGAAAATCTGGCCAAGGTATTCGATCCGTTCTTCACCACCAAACAGGTCGGCGAAGGCACCGGTCTGGGCCTGAGCCAGGTCTACGGTATTGCAAAGCAATCCGGCGGCGTAGCCCGGATTCATAGCCAGTTGGGCGAAGGAACCACCGTGGAATTATGGTTGCCGCTGGCATCCGAAGATATGATCGCGGCGTCCAGCGCGGAACCTAAAGGCAGCGACATCCCCGGCCCGACCGACCAGCGCATTCTGGTGATCGAAGACGATCCCGAGGTACGCCAATTCATGGTCGAATCGCTGGAGATGCTGGGTTATCCGGTACGCGAAGCCGCAGGCGGCGTCGCAGGCCTTGAAGCGATCAAGGCCGAGCCGCCGGATTTGCTGATCGTCGATTTTCTGATGCCCGACATGAACGGCGCCCAAGTGGTGGAGGCGGTCACTAAAATGCTGCCGGCATTGCCGATCATCGTCGCCACCGGTTACGCTGACATGCGCGCCATAGACGAAGTGATCGGCGACAATTTCGTCCTGCGCAAGCCGTTTCAGATCAATGAATTGGCGAAGCTGGTCAGCGCTGCTTTGTCGGCTCGGAAATCTGATTACAGCCAGAAGACGCTGGAGATTCTGGCGGGTGGGAAACAGGCTTAATGCAGGCTTAAATTCAAATTAGGTACCGGCTTGACAGCGATTTGAGCGGACGATTTTAGGCGGATTTCCGGTTGGTGATTGCCTGTTCGATCGGGGATATGGCGGGCTGTTATACTTCCCATCACAACAAAGCAGCCAATTCAAGCTGCACCTTCAACAACGCCGGCAGGCAACTTTCCACAATATCTTCCACCGCAATCCGCGCCGCATGCACGCTGATGTTGATCGCGGCCACCGTTTCACCACGGAAATCCCTGACCGGCACCGCAATCGTGCGCAAACCCAATTCCAATTCCTGATCGACGATCGCATATCCCTGGGCGCGCGTGCGGGCGAGTTCAAGCAGCAGCCGTTCCTTGTTCACGATGGTATGAACGGTGATCGCTTCCGGATGCAAGTGCTTCAGGAATTCATCGATTTGCGGCTGCGGCAAGGCCGCCAGCAAGACGCGTCCGTTGGCCGTAAAAAATGCCGGGACGCGCGTGCCGGGTTGCAAGGTCGCCGACACCAGCCGGCCGGCGCTGACCGCCGCCACGCATACCAGTTGATCGTGATCCAGCACGCCCACCGACGCCGCCTCCTGCAGTGAATACGCCAGCCTGTAAAGCAGCGGCTGGGCAATGCGCGGCAACCGCGCCGAATGCAGATACGACTGGCCGAGACGAAGCACTTGCGGCGTCAGCGAAAAAAGCTTGTCCTGTTGACGAATGTAGCCGAGATGCGTCAGCGTGATCAGATAACGGCGCGCAGCCGCACGGGTCAGGCCGGTGCGTTGCGCCACTTCGCTGATGGTCAGCCGGGAACGCTCCTGATCGAAAGCCTCGATCACCTGCAGGCCATTTTCCAGGCCGGCAATCAGATCGCGCTTGAGCGGCGCGTCCGGCGCATTCAAAACCGCGCCCCCGGACAGTTCATTCGTCATAGTATGATCTCCTTACTCATTTGTGCGATTCTCGCACAAACTGTGCGATATACGGCTATCACATGCATTTGCCGGCTTGATTGCGCCGAATCATGCTCCTATCATTGCCCTCACCCGGGCAATGATGCGCTAAAGATCCAGGATCATTGCCCCCTCGCCCTTCACCAGGAGACAACCATGAAATTCGATCCCGTAGCAGACGGTATTTTTCCCGAACTGATCCATCCCGCCTATAAATCGACCGTCAAACGCGGTCCGACCCAGACGCCGCTGCGCATTCGCGCCGAACTGCCGGTCACCAGCAATCTGGTCGCCACGCCGTCGCTGATCCTGCCGCACGATATGGACATGACCGCGCAGGGCCAAGGCGAGCCGCTGGGCGAAAAAATCGTCGTCACCGGCCGCGTGCTGGATGAAGACGGCAAACCGGTGCGCGACTCGCTGCTGGAAGTCTGGCAATGCAATTCGGCCGGCCGCTACTGGCATAAAAAGGATCAGCACGATGCGCCGCTCGACCCTAACTTCTACGGCCTCGGCAAAATGCTGACCGACGGCGATGGCCGCTATCGCTTCGTCACCATCAAACCCGGTCCTTATCCATGGGGCAATCACGCCAAGGCATGGCGTCCGGCGCATATCCATTTCTCGATGTTCGGCAATGTCTACGCGCAACGCATCGTCACGCAGATGTATTTCCCCAGCGATCCGCTGTTCGACTATGATCCCATCTTCCAAAGCGTGCCGGACCTGGCCGCGCGCGATCGCCTGATCGCCCGCTACAGCCTGGAAGAAACCGTCGACGACAAAATGCTCGGCTACGAATTCGATATCGTTTTACGCGGACGCCTCGCTACTCCGATGGATAAATAGGATAAATACCATGACTTCTACCTCTAACAAAGGCATTACCACTTCCCAGACTATCGGCCCTTTTTCGCATGAAGCATGGCGTTGGGGCGTCGACGCCACTGCCAAGGTCGATAGCGATGTGCCGACCATCACTATCAGCGGCGTGATCCGCGACGGCGACGGCAAAGCCATCGACGATGCCGTGATCGAAGCCTGGCTGCCGGAAGCTGCCGCCGCCGAAAAGCGCCATGCAATTCCCGGCTTCCGCCGTGTGCCCAGCGATGACGCCGGCGCATATCGGTTCGAAGTCTCGATGCCGGCGCCTGCCACACAAGGCAAGCCGGTGATGTTCGTCACCGTCTTTGCGCGCGGCCTGGTCAAGCATCAATTCTGCGCCGTATTCCTGGCCGACGATCCGGGTCTGGCCCAATCGGAAATTCTGAATCAGGTTCCGGCAGCACGCCGTGCAACACTGATCGCCGAAAAGCTGGGCGAGCGCGAATACCGTTGGGACATCTGGATGCAGACCGAAAAAGAAACCGTCTTTTTCGATTACGCGTAATTAAACATACCGCACCCAACCAAAGGCGCCGCGATGAGTGTTTCGATTTTCGATAGTTTCCTGACCACCAGCGAGATGATTGCGGTGTTCGACGACGCCGCCGTGGTACAGGCGATGTTCCGGTTTGAAGCGGCCCTGGCGCAAGCGCAGGCCGCCGAAGGCATTATTCCGGACAGCGCCGCACGCGCCATCGCCAGCGTCTGCAATGCCCAGTTGTACGATATCCCGGCGCTGGTCACCGCCAGCCGCCGCGCCGGCAGCCTGGCCATTCCGCTGGTCAAGGAATTGACCAAAACCGTGGCGCTGTACAACGCGGAATCCGCTGCGCACGTGCATTGGGGCAGCACCAGCCAGGATGTCATCGACACCGCTCTGGTGCTGGCCACGCGCGACGCGCTGCAGATGCTCGATCGCGGCTTGCAAAACCTGATCGACTGCCTGTTGAAACTGGCTGAAAAGCATATGGCAACGCCAGTACTGGCGCGCACGCTGATGCAACCGGCGCAGGCCACCAGCTTCGGCTTCAAGCTGGTCGGCTGGGCCGCGCCTCTGCTGCGTTCGCGCACGGAATTGCGCGCACTGTCGGCACGCGCATTGCAATTGCAATTGGGCGGCGCGGTCGGCACGCTGGCGGTCATGGGCGACAAAGGACCGGCAGTGGCGCAGCGCATGGCGCAGGATTTGGGTCTGGCGGCGCCGCAAGCGGCCTGGCATACCCAGCGCGACGAATGGGTCCGCCTCGGATTGGAAGTTGCAGTGCTGACCGGCAGCCTGGGCAAGATTGCGACCGATTTGAGCCTGATGGCGCAAGGTGAAATTGCCGAGTTGGCAGAACCTTCCGGCAACGGCCGCGGCGGTTCATCGGCGATGCCGCACAAGCGTAATCCGGTCTCGGCGATGATTGCATTGGCTGCAGCCGGACGCAGCCCGCAACGCGCTGCCGCGCTGCTGGCGAACATGGGCCAGGAACATGAACGCGGCCTCGGCAACTGGCAGGCCGAACTGGCCGAATGGCCTGGCCTGTTCTTGAGCGCACATGGCGCACTGAACGCATTGACGGAAGCATTCGAGGGCCTGCAAGTCGACGCCGAACGCATGCTGCGCAACATCGACGATCTGCAAGGCCTGATTTTCGCCGAAGCGGTATCGATCTATCTGGCCGCTGCAATCGGCCGGCCGGCGGCGCATAGCCTGATGGAACAACTGACGCGGCAAGCCGTGGCGGATGGCATTCATCTGGCCGATGCAGTCTCCGCCGCACAAGAAAGCGACCCGCGGCTGGCCGGCAAAGTCGATCGCGCCACACTGCTGCAATTATTCGATCCGGTCGCCGCTTCGATGCCGGCGCAAACGCTGGCTACGCGGCAATTACAGCAACTGCTGGCTGCACAGCAGGCGCTGCAATCTGAACATCCCGATAAAACCTGAAGCAAGGAACAAAATGAGTTTCGATCCCTTAGACCATAACTTTGAACGCGGCATGCAAAATCGCCGCGCCGTGCTCGGCGACGAGTGGGTCAGCCGTTCCGTCAAGAACGCCAACAGTTTCAATGCCGAATTCCAGAATATGATCACGCGTTTTGCGTGGAATGAAATCTGGGGACGCCCCGGCCTTGATAAAAAAACCCGCCGCGTCATTGTGCTGGCAACCACCATCGCCCTGGGCCGCTGGGAAGAGTTCGAATTGCACGTGCGCGCCGCGTTGCTGGCCGAAGGCGACGACCGCATGTCGCCGGACGAAATGAAGGAAGTATTGATGCAATCGGCCATCTACTCCGGCGTGCCGGCTGCCAATACCGCCTTCACGCACGCATTGCAGATCCTGCGCGAACTGGCGCCGCAAATCGGCTACACGCTGGAACCGGTGCTGCCGGCCGATACCGCCCATCCGGGCATCGGCAAAGCGGCCCGCACCGCCAGCCTGCCGGCGCTGCATTACACCATTCGCCAGCCGCGCAACGGCAAAGCGCCGCGGCACACGGTGGTCCTGAGCCACGCGCTCGGCATGGACCTGACGATGTGGGATAGCCTGGCCAATCTGCTGTCGGCCGATTGCCGCGTCATTGCCTACGATCATCGCGGACACGGCAGTTCGGATGCGCCGTCCGGCACGTACACCATCGCCGGCATGGCCGATGACGCTGCGCGCCTGCTGCGCGAACTCGATAGCGGTCCCGTAATCTGGGTCGGCCTGTCGATGGGCGGCATGGTCGGACAGGAAATGGCCCTGCGCCATCCATCGCTGATCGGTGCGCTGGTGGTCGCCAATTCGACTTCCGGCTACCCGGAAGCAGGCCGGCAAATGTGGCAGCAACGGATTGAAACGGTGCGCTCGCAAGGATTGGGAGCGATCGCCGATGCCGTGATGGGCCGTTATTTCCATGACGCTTTCCGCGCCCAGCACAGCGCCACGGTCGAGCGCGCCAAACAACGTTTGCTGAGCACCGACGTCGAGGGTTACATCGGTTGCTGCCATGCTGTCGGCGGCGTCGATACCACTTCGCGGCTGGCGTTGATCTCGGCGCCGACACTGATCATTGCCGGCGAACTCGATCAAGGCGCGCCGGTGGCGATGTCGCAGGTAATGGCCGAAAAAATCCCGAATGCCACATTGACGGTGTTGCAGCAGGCTTCGCATATCAGCGTGATCGAGCAACCGCAATTGTTTAACGATGCGGTGTTTAATTTTATTGCATCGCTATAAAATTCGGGCGGCGGCTATCTCGATAACCGCCGCCTGACAGCACCTTAACTGAACTGAACTTGACTGAACAACAGCAGCACGGGTCTTTGTTACTTCACGCCACCGTCAGCAAACGCTGCAACAATGCAGCATCCTCCAGCAAATCCCGGCTGGCGGCATCATGCACAATCCGTCCGCGATCGAGCACGATCGCCCTTCCGGTAAGAGACAAGGCCAGGCGCGCATGTTGTTCGACCACGATCACCGCCATGCCCTGCTCTTTAATCAGCCGGCCGATAATGCGCGTCAATTCCTGCACGATAATCGGCGCCAGCCCTTCCATCGGCTCGTCCAGCAGCAGCAAGCGCGGATTGACCATCAGCGCCCGCGCAATCGCCAGCATCTGCTGCTCGCCGCCAGACAATTGATTCCCCATATTCATGCGCCGTTCCTGCAAGCGCGGAAAGATGCCGTAGATTTTTTCCAGCGTCCAGGGATCGGAGGCGCCCGCCGAACCGGCGCCGGCAGCGGGACGCGCCACCACCGTTAAATGCTCTTCCACCGTCAGCGACGGAAAAACCAGCCGCTCCTGCGGCACCCAGCCCAGGCCTGCCTGCGCGCGGCTATGCGTCGGCATGTTTGCCAGATCGCCGCCGCGCCATTGCATCGCGCCGCCATGCAGTTGCGTCAAGCCCATCAGCGTCAGCAGCAGCGTGGATTTGCCGACGCCATTACGGCCCAGCAGCGCCAGGCTATCGCCTTCCTGCAGCGCAAACGACACCTCTTCCAGCACGCGCGACTCGCCGTAGCCGGCAATCACTTTATCGAGACGCAGCAATTCACTCATGTTGCGCCTCGCCCAGATAGACTTCCTTGACGCGCGGATCTGCCGCAATAGCGGCCGGCGTGCCTTCGGTCAGCACCCGGCCGCCGACCAATACCGTAATGCATTCGGCAAAGCGGAACACCAGCCCCATGTCGTGCTCGATAAACAGAATCGTCACATCGCGCGGCAATTGCGCAATCACTTCGAACAACTCGCGGCTCTCGTCCGACGGAATACCCGCCGCCGGTTCGTCCAGCAGCAACACCTTGGGCTGCGTCGCCAGCGCCAGCGCAATTTCAAGCAGGCGCTGTTTGCCGTAGGCCAGATTGCGCGTGACGCTATCGGCCTGGCCGTCCAGCTTCAGCGACGTCAGCAAAGCCATCGCTTCATCGATCGTTTCACGCTGCATCGCCACGGTTTGATACCAGACCGTGCCGCGCCGGCGCCGTTCGCAGATCGCCATCACGACCGATTCCAGCACCGTCAAGCCGGCGAATAAAGTATTGATCTGGAAAGTGCGCGTCATGCCGCGCTTGACGCGCTCGTGCTGCGCCAGCCGGGTGATGTCCTGTTCGCCGAAAAATACTTTGCCTGCGGTCGGCGTCAAGGCGCCGCTCAGAAGATTGATGAAGGTTGTTTTTCCGGCGCCGTTGGGGCCGATCAGCGCGTGACGCGCGCCCGGCTTGAATGTCAGGCTGATATCGCTGTTGGCCTTGAATGCGCCCCATTGCCTGGACAGGCCTTCAGTGCGCAGCGTGGAAGGCTGCACATCATCGATGGCGGCGAGGATGCCGGGATTGCCAGGATTACTCATGGCGTCTTGCTCCCCGCTGCCTTGCGACGGGCCAGCGCCAGCAGCAATCTATCGATACCGCCCAAAATACCGCCGCGCGCAAACAGCACAATGACCACCAGCAACAAGCCGATCCAGAATTGCCAATAAGCCGGATTGAGGCCGGCAATATAATCCTGAGCCACCATGAATACCGCAGCGCCGATCAACGCGCCATACAAGCGGCCGGTGCCGCCCAGCACCAGAATGATCAGCAGATCGGCGGAACGCGAAAACGATAGCGATTCCAGTCCCACGAATTGCGTTGTTTGCGCCAGCAGCGCGCCGGAAATACCGGCTACGGCGGCGCTGATGGTGAAGATCGCCGCCAGCCGCCGATTGACGTTGACGCCGATGGCCGGCATGCGCCGCCCGCCTTCGCGGATGCCGGTCAGGCTCAGGCCGAACGGCGATTGCAGCAAACGGCGCAATACGACAAACAAGATAAACAGCAGCGCCAGCGCGTACACATACGCCGTTTTGCCGAACAGATCGAATTCAAACACGCCGAACAATTTTCCGGCCACCATGCCGGACAAGCCATCGACGCCGCCGGTGATAAATGCCATTTTATTGGCCACCTCGAACAGCATCAGCCCGATGCCCAGCGTCACCATCAAGCGTGTCAGATCGGTGCCGCGCACCACCAGAAAGCTGGTGGCATAGCCGAATGCCGCAGCTACTAAAGCGGCTGCCAGCAAGCCGCTGAACGGCTCGCTCCAGCCATGCGCAGCCAGCAGCCCAGCCGTGTAAGCACCCAGGCCGAAGAAAGCGGCATGCCCCAGCGAGACGATACCGGCGTAGCCGAGAATCAGATCCAGCGACAGCGCAAACAGACCGACGATCATGATCTGCGTAATCAGCACCAGATAACCGGGGAACAGGAAATAGGCGGCGACCGGCGATAACCAGAAGATGATTTCGGTGCGCGACCAGCGGCCGTCGGATAACTTGTGGGGAGATTTGATACGCTGCGCCCGCTGAATAAGCTTCATAAGTTTCATACCCGCCTCCCGGCCAGACCGGCTGGAAACAGAATCAGCAACAACACCATCAGCGCATAAATGACGAATGCGCCGACGCCGGGCACGTAATATTTACCCGTAACATCGGCCACGCCGAGGATCAGCGCGGCAATCAGCGGCCCTCTGATGGTACCGGCGCCGCCGACCACGACTACCAACAAAAAATACACCATGTATTTGATCGGAAAAGTCGGGTCCAGCCCCAACACATCGATGCCGAGCCCGCCGCCCAACCCTGCCAGTCCCGAGCCCAGCGCAAAGGTCAGGCTGAATACGCGGCCGACATTGATGCCGAGGCCGGCCGCGGCCTGGCGGTTATCGACCGCGGCGCGAATCTGCGCGCCGAAACGGGTGCGGCCGATCAACAGACCCAAAGCGGCTGTGATGAGGACGACAATAACGATCAGGAATAGACGATAGGCGCCGAGACTGAGATTCACGCCCAGCCACGCCAAACTGACCTGGCCGCGCAACCATGCCGGCAATTCAACCGGTTGCTGCGACGGACCGAATATCCAGGTAGCGGCGGCCACCGCCATGAAGGTCATGCCCATCGAAAACAGAACCTGATCGAGCGGACTGGCCTGATACAGGCGTCGATACAGCAAACGCTCCAGCACCGCGCCGACGATGGCGGCTGCAATGAACGCCAATGGCAACGCCGCCAGAAACGGCAGGCCGAGACGGCTCAGCAGCATCACGCAGACATAACCGCCGAGCATCGCAAATGCGCCGTGCGCCAGGTTGATGAAATTCATCAGGCCCATGGTCACGGACAAGCCGACGCTGATCAGAAACAACAGGCTCCCATAGGCGATGCCGTCGAACAGCACGCCTATGAGATTGATCAGCATGGAGGGAGGAAAGCCATTTAATTAAACGCGCTCGATGACCATGGCGATACCCTGCCCCACGCCGATGCACATGGTGCACAAGGCATAGCGGCCGCCGGTGCGATGCAATTGATACATCGCCGTGGTGACCAGACGCGCACCGCTCATGCCCAGCGGATGGCCCAATGCAATGGCGCCGCCGTATTGATTGACGCGCGGATCGTTATCGGCCACGCCCAGTTGGCGCAATACCGCCAGGCCTTGCGAGGCAAACGCTTCATTCAATTCGATCACATCCATCTGATCGATGGTCATGCCGAGTTGCTGCAGCAATTTTTTCGAAGCAGGCGCGGGGCCGATGCCCATGATGCGCGGCGCTACGCCGGCAGTCGCCATGCCAACGATGCGCGCACGCGGCGTCAAACCGTTACGGGCGGCAGTCGCTTCGTTGGCCAGCAGCAAGGCACATGCGCCATCGTTGACACCGGAGGCATTGCCGGCGGTAACGGTACCGTCCGGGCGCACTACACCTTTGAGTTTTGCCAATACTTCCAGGCTCGACAAGCGCAGATGTTCATCTTGCGCAAACACGATCGGATCGCCCTTTTTCTGGGCGATTTCAACCGGCACGATTTCTTGCGCCAGGTAACCGGCAGCTTGCGCCGCGGCGGCTTTGGTCTGGCTGTTGAACGCGAACAAATCCTGATCGGCGCGGCTGACGTTGTAATCGGTTGCGACGTTTTCGCCGGTCTCCGGCATGGAATCGACGCCGTACTGTTTTTTCATCAGCGGATTGACGAAGCGCCAGCCGATGGTGGTGTCGAAGATAGCGGCGTTACGCGAGAACGCGCTGTCGGCCTTGCCCATCACGAACGGCGCACGCGTCATCGATTCGACGCCGCCGGCGATCATCAGGCTGGTGTCGCCCGAACGGATCGCGCGGGCGGCCGTACCTACCGCATCCATGCCCGAACCGCACAGACGGTTGACGGTAGAGCCCGGCACGTTTTCCGGCAAGCCGGACAACAGCGCCGACATGCGCGCCACGTTGCGGTTATCTTCGCCTGCCTGATTGGCGCAGCCGTAAATCACATCGTCGATCGCCGACCAGTCCACCGAAGGATTGCGCGCCATGAGCGCTTTGATCGGCAATGCGCCGAGATCGTCGGCGCGGACATCCTTGAGCGTGCCGCCGTAGCGCCCGATCGGGGTGCGGATGGCGTCGCAGATAAAAGCCTGTGTAGTTGAAGCTGAATTTGAAGCTAAAGTCATGATAGGTATTCCGGAGTTTAGTAAAACAACGAGCAAAAATAACGAACGACAGCGCGATCAGGCAGCCATTTTTTTCAAAGGCACCACGGTAATTTTCTGCAACTCGTCAAACGAAATGTCGGCCAGAATTTCACGCAATACCAGCCCATCGGGCGTGACATCGATGACCGCCAGATCGGTGTAGATGCGGCTGACGCAGCCGACGCCTGTAATCGGATAAGTGCAGGCCGGCACGATCTTGCTCTCACCGCTCTTGGTCTGGTGTTCCATCATGATGAATACCTGCTTGGCGCCCAAGGCCAGATCCATCGCGCCGCCGACTGCCGGAATGGCGTCCGGCGCACCGGTATGCCAGTTTGCCAGATCGCCGGTAGCCGACACCTGGAACGCGCCGAGCACGCAGATATCCAGATGGCCGCCGCGCATCATCGCAAACGAATCGGCGTGATGGAAAAACGATCCGCCCGGCAGCAACGTGACCGGCTGCTTGCCGGCATTGATCAGGTCGTCGTCCTCTTCGCCCGGCGCCGGCGCCGGGCCCATGCCGAGCAAGCCGTTTTCGCTGTGCAAAAAGATTTCACGATCGGCCGGCAGATAGTTGGCGACCTTGGTCGGCAAGCCGATGCCCAGATTGACGTAAGCGCCTTCAGGGATATCGGCGGCGACGCGTGCGGCGATTTCATCGCGAGTAAAGCGCTTCATTATTTGGTCTCCTGTGCATTACCTTGCAATACAACGCGCTGAACGAAAATGCCCGGTGTAACGATGGCTTCCGGATCGAGCGCGCCTAGCGGAACGATTTCACTGACTTGCGCAATGGTGCATTTGGCGGCCGAAGCCATGATCGGCCCGAAATTACGCGCCGTCATGCGGTAGACCAGATTGCCCCAGCGGTCGCCGCGCAATGCTTTGATCAGCGCAAAATCGGCATGGATCGGCGCTTCCAACACATAGTGCCGGCCGTCGATCAGGCGCGTTTCCTTGCCCTTGGCCAGCAGCGTGCCGTAACCGGTCGGGGTAAAGAAACCGCCGATGCCGGCGCCGGCGGCGCGAATGCGCTCGGCCAGATTGCCTTGCGGCGTCAGTTCCAGCTCGATTTCACCGGCGTGGTACGCCTTATCGAAATTCCAGGAATCCGATTGCCGTGGGAACGAGCAGATGATTTTCCGGACTTGCTTGGCCTTGATCAGCGCCGCCAGCCCGGTATCGCCGTTGCCGGCGTTATTATTGACAATGGTCAGCTCGCGCGCGCCCTGGTCGATGAGAGCATCGATCAGCGCTGACGGCATGCCTGCATTGCCGAAGCCGCCGATCATGACGGTGGCGCCGTCATGGATATCGGCTACGGCAGCCTGTAAGGACTCAAAGGTTTTATCGATCACGCTTGTTTCTCCGCGAAATTAAAGGCAACGCCGAGTAAGTGGCGAGAGCACCCCAATCTGCGCACTGCGATGCTCACCGTACTCACGTACGGCTGCGCTTCTCCTGCACAGCTTGGGCCGCTCTCGCCACTTGCTCAACGTTGCCCATGACTTAATAAGTCATTAAAAGATAATAGGGCACTTGATATTGACGGTGTTCGATAAACGCACTAATGTTTGTTTTTCGCACATCCATGCACGCAGTTTAGCGACAAGCGTTTGCCAACGTCAACAAGGCGCGCCTGAATGTGTGCGATGGCCGAACACTTTATGAATGCCTATCATGACTTCCTCCGCTAAAACATCCAGAAAAGCTGTCAAAACAACAAAGCCGGGGGTTGATGCCAAGTCTGACGCCGGCGTTGACCCCGATATTAAGACAGAACAACACCAGGCGCCTGCCGCTGCCATGACCATCGCCGAAGAAATCGACGCCATGGCCGACCCCAGCTTCATGACTTCGCTGGCACGCGGGTTGGCGGTGGTGCGGGCCTTCAGCGACCAGCGCCGCACATTGACGATTGCGCAAGTCAGCCAGAAAACCGGCATCCCGCGCGCAGCCGTGCGGCGCTGCCTGCATACCTTGCGGCAATTGGGTTACGCAGGAGCGGAAATGAACAATTTTTCGCTGAAACCGAAAATCCTGACACTGGGCTATTCCTATTTATCGTCGACGCCGCTGACGGTGTCGGCGCAACCTTATCTGAACAACATCAGCCGCATACTCAATGAGTCCTGTTCGCTGGCGGTGCTCGATGAAAACGAAATTCTCTATCTGGCGCGTGCCGCAACCTCACGCGTGATGTCGGTTGCGCTCAATACCGGCAGCCGCCTGCCGGCGTATTGCACCTCGCTCGGCCGCGTGATGCTGGCCAATTTGCCGGAAGCAGAATTGAAACATTATCTGGAGACCGTCAAGTTGCGCGCCTTCACCGACCGTACGGTGGTATCGCCGAAACGGCTCAAGGAAATTTTGATGGAAGTGCGCAGCGCCGGCTTCGCGATCATCGATGAAGAACTTGAAGTCGGATTGCGTTCGATCGCGGTACCGGTGCGCGGCGCTTCCGGCCGGGTGGTGGCGGCCTTGAACGTCGGCGTGCAGGCGGCGCGTGTCAGCACACGCCAGATGCAGGATGAGATTCTGCCGGTCTTGTTGAAAGGTTCGGAAGAACTTTCTGTATTATTGCCGTAAATGGACTTCAAAGCCCATCCCGACAGCCCATTCTTATGGAGACAAAAATGACTTTCAAAAAATTCCGGTTGCCGCTGGCGGCTGCTGTACTCACGTTCGCGGCCATCGGCGCGCAAGCCCAGGAAACCATCAAGATCGGCCTGATTGCGGCCTTCTCGGGACCGTTTGCCGACTATGGCAAACAGATGCAAGCCGGCATTAAAGCGTACATGGCGCAAAACGGCAGCAGCGTGGCCGGCAAGAAAATCGAGCTGATCATCAAAGACACCACCGGGCCTTCACCGGAAATCGCCAAACGTCTGGCGCAGGAATTGATCGTACGCGACAAGGTCGATTTCCTGGCCGGGTTCGGGCTGACGCCGGAAGCGCTGGCGGTGGCGCCGATTGCCGAGCAAGCCAAAAAACCGATGATCATCATGAACGCAGCGACCTCGATCATCACCACGAAATCGAATTACATCGCACGCTTTTCGATGACGCTGCCGCAAGTCTCGGCGCCGATGGCGACCTGGGCGTTGAAAAACAACGTCAAGAAAGTTGTGACGCTGGTAGCCGATTACGGTCCCGGCACCGATGCCGAGACCACGTTCAAAACGACCCTGACAGCTGGCGGCGGCACTGTGGTCGAATCGATTCGCGTACCGTTGACCAATCCGGAATTCGCCCCTTACGTCCAGCGCATCAAGGATGCCAAACCGCAAGCGGTATTCATCTTCGTGCCGGCCGGCGAACAAGGGATTGCGTTCATGAAAGCATATCGTGAGCGCGGCCTGGCGGAAGCCGGCATCAAAGTCATCGCCACCGGCGACCTGACCGACGACCATATCCTGCAAGCGATGGGCGATGTTTCGCTGGGCGTGATCACCAGTTTCCACTATTCCGCCGCGCACGACTCGCCGGAAAACAAAGCCTTCCTGAAACAATTCGCCGCCGCCAATCCGGGCGCCGGCCGGCCGAACTTCATGGCTGTCGCCGCCTACGACGGCATGGCGGCGATCTACCAGGTCAGCAAACAGCTGAACGGCAAGATCGACGGCGACAAAGCGATGGCGATACTGAAAGGCATGAAGCTGAATAGCCCGCGCGGACCGATCACGATCGATCCGCAAACCCGCGACGTGGTGCAAACCGTGTATATCCGCCGGGTAGAGAAAGTCAAGGGCGAACTGTATAACGTCGAATTCGATAAATTCGATAATGTGAAGGACAGCGGGAAGTAATAAAAATCCCGTGCGTCCTGAGTAGGACGCACGGGATTTTTTCAAGCAGAAAATTTTTACTAATCGCCCAGCTTCGAGCGATACTTATTCACTTCCACCGACGAAATCAGATTGCCGGTATTGCCCCAAGTATTGCGAACATACGAAATCACAGCAGCAACTTCCGCATCGTTAAGCGCCTGCCCGAAAGGCGGCATCCCATAAGGACGCGGATTACCGCCGGTGCTGGGCGCAAAACCACCCGCCAGCACCAAATGAATCGCATTGACACCACCCGAAAGCCGAACCGCATTGCTGCCGGCCAGCGCCGGATAAACCCCAGCCACACCTTTCCCATCCACCTGATGACAAGCCACGCACTGATCTTTATATAACTTTGCGCCCAAGGTCAAAACCTCTTGCTTGCGGTCCGGCAACACACTCTCGGGATCTTCCTGCGGCGGCGGCATCTGCTGCGGCAACGACTTCATATACAAAGCCATCGCAGCGACATCATTCTGATTCAGATGCTGCAGACTGCCGCCAACCACCTCGCCCATCGGCCCCGACACGGCACGCTGTTGCGCCACACCGGTCGCCAACAACGAAACCAGATGCGCGGACTCCCATCCACCCAAACCGCTTTCAACATCGCCATTAAGCGGCGACGCATACCAATTCAATACCGGAATCATGCCGCCGCCCAACTCGGTCTTGAGCGACGTACCGCCCATATCGTTGCGCGGTGAATGACAAGCGCTGCAATGGCCAAGACCAAGGGTCAGATAAGCCCCGCGGTTCCATGCTGCGTTCTGCGTCTTATCGTCGACATAACTGCCCGGCGTGAAATACAGCGCACGCCAGCCATACAACAGCCAGCGCTGGTTATACGGAAAGCGCAGGTCCGGCTCGATATTTTTCTGGCGCACCGCCGGAATCGTTCTGAAATACGCAAACATCGCATCCGAATCGGTGCGGGTCACTTTCGTGAAATTGGTAAACGGAAAAGCCGGATACAACAAGCTGCCGTCTTTCGATTTTCCATCATGCAATGCGCGCCAGAAATCACTGCTATTCCATTTACCGAGACCGGTTTCATTATCGGAAGTCAGATTCGGCGCATACACCGTACCGAACGGCGTCGGCACCGGGCGGCCGCCGGCGAACGGCGCGCCGCCATGCACCGTGTGGCAAGCCATGCAATTACCGGCTGTACTCAGATACGCGCCACGCGCGATTTGCGCCTTGGCGTCGGCGACCGGACTGGACGGCTGATCGAAATCCGGATTGCGATTGCCCAGCACCAGCCAAATCAAACCGGCCGCTGCCGCCACACCGATTACCGTGGCAAAACTCTTCAAAATGGGATGCTTCATTGGACAGATACTTTCAACGCACTACCGCAAGTCAATGGCAATTTCGCCGGCGCCGTTGTTGCAGGCAGCGCACCTGCAGGAACCGGTTGCGCCGCCAGCCAGGAAGCTGCGGCACTGATGTCGGCGGTGCTCAGCTTTTGCACTACCTGCGCCATGCAGTCCGGTTTGATGGAATGGCGCGAGCCGTTTTTCCAGGCGCCCAATTGCGACAATAAATAATCCCGCGGCAGACCGATCAGGCCGGGAATGGTCGGCGCCACGCCAGTCAGGGCGCTGCCATGGCAGGCAATGCAAGCCGGCGCATGATCGCCTTTAGTCACCAGAAGCTGGCCGCGCGCCAGCTGTTCGGCCGTGGCGGTGGGAATTTGCGGCGGCGGATACGGAGGATGCTGATCGGAAAAGAATTGCGCCAATTCCAGCAAATAATCGTCCGACATATTTTCGATCAGGGCGGCCATGACCGGATACTTGCGTTGGCCGTCACGAATATTGATCAACTGGTTATACAGATAACCGGCCGGCTTGCCGGCAATGCGCGGATAGTAGCCATCGGTGCCGGCGCGGCCTTGCTTGCCGTGGCAGACGATGCAGGCAACGGCGCGCTGTTCGATCGTGTCCGGGATTTTGCCCGAATCGGCCGCAGCAACCGATCCTTGCGCATGAGCAATACTGGCAAAAAAACAGAGCCATGCCACCACTGCCATCGCTGCTACCAACCGCGGCGCCGTTAAAAATGACTTCATTTACCGACCTTTTTATAGTCACAACACATCAAAACGACATTAAAACAACACCCAAATAATCATAGTGTCTAGTTTGCACGCATTCCCTGCCCCGCAACAAGAACAAATCGATCGAAAAAATAGCAGTACAGTTCACGAATTTCCCTTAAATACGGTCTGTTCTGCTATCCATGCTTATCGTGCGAACAAAACTGACTCATAATGAACATTGCATTATCCATGCATTGTTACTATTGCTTCCGCACGTATTTTATAAGGGACCGATATGTTCGGCTTAACTGCGCTGGAATTGGCACGGATCCAATTCGGGTTCACTATTTCCTTCCATATCATCTTCCCCGCGATCACCATCGGACTCGCAAGTTACCTGGTCGTTCTCGAAGGCTGCTGGCTCCGCACGAAACGCGAATCGTATCGCGATCTCTATCATTTCTGGCTGAAAATTTTTGCCGTCAATTTCGGCATGGGCGTGGTCTCCGGCCTGGTCATGGCTTATCAGTTCGGTACCAACTGGAGCTTCTTCTCGGAATTCGCCGGCAGCGTCACGGGCCCGTTGCTGGCCTACGAGGTGCTGACGGCTTTCTTCCTCGAAGCCGGCTTTCTCGGCGTGATGATGTTCGGCTGGAGCCGGGTCGGGCCGGGACTGCATTTTCTGTCGACGGTCATGGTGGCCGGCGGCACCTTGATTTCGGCTACCTGGATCGTGGCGTCGAACAGCTGGATGCAAACCCCGCAGGGTTATGAAATCGTCGATGGCCGCGTGGTGCCGGTCGACTGGCTGCAAGTCATTTTCAATCCCTCTTTTCCCTATCGTTGGCTGCACATGAGCATCGCCGCTTTTCTGGCGACCGCCTTGTTCGTCGGCGCCGCGGCGGCCTGGCATCTTCTCAAGCACAAAGCTAAAGACGAGCGCGATCGCAAAGCGGTTCGCAAAATGTTTTCGATGGCGATGTGGATGGTGTTGATCGTGGCGCCGATCCAGGCCGTGGTCGGCGATTTTCACGGCTTGAATACGCTCAAGCATCAACCTGCGAAAATTGCTGCGCTGGAAGGCCACTGGGAGAACGAACCCGGCCAGCAAGGCACGCCGCTGATCCTGTTCGGCCTGCCCGACATGGCGCAGGAAAAGACCCGCTACGCGATTGAACTGCCGCGCTTGGGCGGCCTGATCCTGACCCACAATTGGGATGGCCAGATCAAGGGATTGAAAGAATTCGCGCCGGAAGAC
>DASYCG010000028.1:0-58165 GCA_036500325.1 Herbaspirillum sp.
CAAACCCCGTATTTATCCAACTCATAGCGCTTCGGTTTCAGACTGCGGCAGATCTCCCGAACCATGCCGGTCTGCGGCAAGGCGATACCGCAATCGCGCGCCATTTCCGAGACGATTTCCATATCGTCGTCGGCCCATGCCATCGACTGCTTGCCCCAGTTGCCTAGCGCGCCGTTGACGGCGGTGCTGGTCATCAGCGCCTTACGCAATGCGTCGACATCGACGCCGTAACGGGACGCCAGCGCCAATGCTTCATGATTGGCAACCAGGCAGGCCCACAAAATGAGGTTGTTGGAAGCTTTGGCCACCTGCGCAGTACCGAGCGCGCCGCTGTGCACCACATCCGACGAGTAAGCCGACAAGACCGGCGTGATCTTGTCGACCACCGCTTTGTCGCCGCCGACAAACGACAGCAAGGTGCCGTCATCGGCCGCCCGGCCGCCGCGGCAGATGGTCGAATCGATCACCAGAATGCCCTTGTCCTTTACCTGATCGGCTAACTGCTGCACGGTTTTCGGATGCACCGTGCTGAGGATGGCGACGATGGTTCCCGGCCTTGCATTGGCGGTGATATCGCCGGTATCGCCGAGCAATGCACGCACCTCTGCGTCATAACCGACGCAGACCAGGATGACATCCGATTCACGCGCCAAAGCCGGTACGTCCTTGACGATGCCGCCCTTGGATTCGATCTCTGCATACTTACCGACAGTCAGATCGGACACCAACGGCTGAAAGCCATGCTTTTTCAAATGACCGATAATCGGCATTCCCATCCGGCCGGCGCCAATCACGCCCACACTCTTAATTTGTTCCACTTTTTTCTCCAATAGGCGGCAACCGCCATTTGACCTGAACAACTTATTGTTTATTTTTTGCCGATGTCACTTGCATTTCCGGCGCCGAATGAATCGGCGCCGAACGGGGAAGCACCGAAGCAAAAGCACGTACGCGTTGCGAAGCGCCGTCGGTGCCAGGTGGCGTGCCGCCGGCCTGAACGGTTTTTGCAGCTTGCAATAACCGATTGCGCGTCATGATGATGCCGTTGTCGGTACCTACCAGATTTTCCTTGGTGCGATCTTCTATCGGACCCATGCTTTCCTGCACTGCGGCATCCTGTTCTGCAACGCCCATCACGCCGCAAAATGTCTTCTTCGCTTTTTGGGCAGCCCGATCCATCAGGTAATCGTTGTCTTTATTGGCCAGTGGACGCGAGCCGCCTTCAATGGTCAGGCTATGAATGCCCTTGCCGGCTTTCATCGCTTCGATTTCATCGGTCCGCAATGGGCGCTCCGGATGGTAATCCCAGCTCCACGTATACGCATGCTCATCGTCGATCGGCACCCACGCGTGACCGCCATATGGATTTCCTTCGTATGGCGGAAACAGGTTAAAACACGGCATCAACCATTGCGTCACGCGCCAGTAATACTGGTCGTCATCGGCATTGCGACGGGTCGCGATGTACAGTCCGCCGGGAGATTTAAGCGGCACGAACTGTGGCTGGCCATCCGCCTTGATCAATTTCAAGCTAAGCGGATCGCGTTTCAACAGCGGATCTTCGCCGACCGACATTTGGTGCAGGAACACCGAATGAAATGAATCAAGGCCGCCTTCCATCGCCTGCAAGTAGTTGCAATCCTGCTGGCGCTTGGACACGAAATAATGGCCTTCAGGCACGGTCGCCCACTCATACATCGGCGGTTCCGGTTGCAATTCCGGAGGGCCCATGTAAGTCCACAGGATGCCGCCCATCTCGATCAGCGGATATGACGTCAGTTTGATTTTCTCGCAATAGCCGCTTTCGGCTGCTTCGGACGGCACATCGACGCATTGGCCGGTGACGTCGTATTTCCAGCCGTGGTAAGGACAACGCAAGCCATTTTCTTCATTGCGCCCGAACCACAGCGAAACGCCGCGATGCGCACAGAATTCATCCATCAGACCCAGCTTGCCTTCGCTGTCCCGGAAGGCAATCAGACGCTCGGACAAGATTTTGACGCGTACCGGTGCGCCGTCGCGATCCGGCATCTCGCTCGACATCAGCGCCGGAATCCAGTAACGCCGGAATACATCGCCCATTGGCGTTCCGGGACCGGTGCGGGTCAGCGTGACGCTATCTTTCTCATTCATTTGCAAACTCCTTGGAGATGATGGGCCGGTCTCAGCGGCCGTTTAATGTGTCGTCGAACAGCTTGCCCCACTTATCGTAAGTATCCAGGACCTTTGGCGGATCCATGAAGACGGGCTTGAATTTGGCGATCGCCGCCTGATCGCGTTTGTTGGTCGTCATGGCCTTGTTCTCGGCAACAATTTTCTGACCGTCGGTAAACATGAAGTCATAGAACAGCGTTGCGGCGTAGGGATGCGGCGCTTTTGCCGGAATTCCCAGGCCATCGGTGTAGGCAATCGTCGGCGCCAGCGCGATGTAGTCGATCGGCGCGCCGATTTCGCGCTGCTGCTCCGCCAGATAGCTATACACACCCATCGCCAACGGTACTTCGCCGGAAGTCACCATATTGGTCAGGACCGAATTGCCCCTGACCTGGGTAACCTGATTGTTCTTGACCAGATCGCCGAAATATTTCAGGCCCTTTTCTTCGCCCATCGACTGCACCAGCGTATAGAACCATTCCTGTTGTTTGGCTTCGATGCCGAGGCGTCCCTTCCAGCGCGGATCGAGCAGATCGGCGTAGGTCTTCGGCAATTCGTCCTTGCGTACCTTATTGGTATTGTAGGATTCGATAAACAGATAAACGCGCATGCCGGTCCACTGATGATGCGCCGGCAGTGCGGCGGGAATCAGATCTTTCTGCACCGGCGAATTGACCGGCTGCAGCAACTTCTCGCGTACCAGGGCTTCCATTTCCGGCGCCGGATTCAACACGAAATCGGCTTCATAGCGGCCGGCGTGCGCTTCGGTAATGACACGTTGCAATACGATATTCTTGCCCGAACGCCACACCTTGATCTTGATGCCGTATTTCTTCTCGAATGCTTCGACCAGGCGTCGATCGTCTTTCTCTGCCATTGAGGTGTACAGGTTCAGTATGCCTTCTTTCTTGGCGCCTTCCAGCAAGCGCTGCGTGCGATCGGCGCCTTGATACATCATCGGCACCGCCGTCTGGGCATATGCCGCATTAGATGCCAATAAAGCGGCAATCAACGCCGCAATCATTACCGGGGCATTGCGAACGCGCCTCAAAGCAGAATTTGTCTCCAACATCTTTCAGATCTCCTATTGTCATGTTCCAAGTTTTTTAATTAATTTAGATCAAATTCGGACTGTAGTAGTTAACGGTCAAATCGAAAATATCGAAAAAAAGATTGCGTCCCTCATTCCGATATGAGCCAAATTTCAGCGTCGATCAAATCTAAAAAAATAACATCGGCAGTCACGGCTCAATTGCTGAAATTTCGCGAGCTATTCTATCGATTGTTATTTCCATATAAATATTTGTAGCGGAACTATAGAGTTTTATTCATTCTTATGTCAATTAATCTTTCCCGCATATAGGAACATTGTTTCTTATGGCGGAATTTACATTCAAATTTCGCCGCTTCCAAAAACATTCTCAATTACGGAAAAATTAGAAGAGAGCGGATTTGAATTTTCCGTAACGGCGGAACCCAAACAGCAGTATCATTTGCCGAATTAAAACATGATTAATTTTTATTATTAAAATGATCAAAATTGGACAGTCAATCAATATTCAAAATAACCTTCGGCCGGAGATTGTCACGACTGTCAACGCTGCTGAATACAGGAATCCCGACAATCCACATCTCGCCATCGAAGCGATCTCGTTAGATACCCTATTAGAGCGTATTGATCTGGAGAGCCTGGACCGTCCGGAACGGCCGAATTTCCATGTATTGATTCTGTGCCTGGAAGGCAGCAGTACGCATTACATCGATTTCAAAAAATACGAATGGAAGCGAGGAACCTTGCTGCACATACACCCGGGACAAGTGCAGCAATTCAAGTTGACGCCCGGCATGCAAGCGCAACTTATCTTCGTGGAACCGGAATTTCTATCGTCTCACTTCGCCGCCGACTGGAATCGGACGGATAGACGCAATACCAACTGTTTCCATCTAAATCTCAAGGAAAAAAAGGATCTTCAAATCTTCGATGGCTTCAGTGATCTGGTTGCGGAATATCATTCGTCCGACTTCTCCGGAATAAGCGTTTCGCTGCTGTTCCATCAATTGCAGGTATTGCTTTTGAGAATGCACCTGCTGGCGGGCGTCGCGGATCGGAGCGTCGCTACCGATTCGATGCAAAGCCTTTACCGGCGCTTCGTCGACGACATAGATCATTTGTTCATGCAGTCCAGGGTCGTCGAACTTTACGCAGTACGGCTGGGCTGCTCGACCAAATCCCTGGCGCGCGCTTGTGAAAGCGCTGCCGGTCAGTCACCCAAAAAAATCATAGAGCAACGCGTTGTGCTGGAGGCACAAAGGCTGCTGGTACATACGAAGAAGAATGTAAAGACGATTGCGCGTGAATTGGGTTTCAGCGAAGAAACCAACTTCGTGAAATTCTTTAAAAATAACCAAGGCCTTTCGCCGCTGACATTCAGGACGAAAAATCAGTGGGAAAATTCGAAATAAAACTATTTATGACGTTGGCCTATTTTTATATACGGCTCTCAGCCTCAGGAAAATCTGCGCCAAGAGCAACAACAAACTTATCGTCAAAAATGCAGCGCTAATCGGACGCGTCAAAAACACCGAAAGATCGCCATTGGAAAGCAGCAGCGAGCGGCGGAAATTTTCTTCAACCATTGGTCCCAGTACATAGCCGAGCAAAATAGGGGCAACCGGAAAATTCAAAGCAACGAATACAGCCCCCATCAAACCGAACACTAAAACCTCCCCAATTTCAAACAGGCTGTTGTTTGTACTGTACACACCCACCGCAACAAAAAATAAAGCGGCGGGATAGAGATACCGATAAGGCACTTGCAGCAACTTGACCCATACGCCAATCAACGGCACATTCAAAAGCACCAACAGGACATTCCCGATCCAGAAGCTGGCGATCAACCCCCAAAAGATATCCGCATGTTCGGTGATAAGTTGCGGCCCGGGTTGAATGCCCTGAATCAACAGCGCGCCCAGTATCAATGCCATGGTCGCATCGCCAGGGATGCCCAGGCTCATGGTTGGAATGAAATCGACCTGTGTCTTGGAATGAGAAGCAGCTTCGGGGCTTGCGACGCCTTCAAGCGCGCCCGAACCGAACCGCTCAGGCGTTTTCGATATTTTTCGCTCAAACGCATATGCCAGAAAAGTGGTAATGGTCGGGCCGGTACCCGGCATCGCACCGAACAGCGTACCGATTAACGTGCCGCGCACCATCGGAAAGAATGATTGCTTCAGCTCGGCTTTACTGGGGCGCATATCACGCAGGCGAAGTTTAATTCCACTGCCGACGACCTGCATCCGATTCACGCTGCGCAGGAATTCCGTTACACCGAAAAGCCCAAGCGCCAAGGCAACCAATTCCAATTTATCCGTCAACTCGATCAGGCCAAACGTAAATCGCGCGGTTCCACTATTGATGTCGGTTCCCACCATGCCGAGCAGCAATCCTATGATCGTCATCGCAACGCCTTTGACAGGCGAACCTCTGGACATAGTGCCGCCGCAAAGCAAACCAAGCAGCATGATGGAAAACAACTCCGTAGGACCGAATTTGAAGGCAATGCTTACCAGCGCCGGAGAGGCGAAGATCATCACGATAATCCCGAACGAAGCGGCAAAAAACGACGCAATCATCGTAATGCCGAGTGCCGTGCCGCCCTTCCCTTGCTTCGTTAGAGGATAGCCATCCAGGCAAGTAACCGCATGCGGTGGATGGCAGGGCAGATTAAATAAAATCGCACCGATCGCACCGCCATATTGCGAGCCGTAAAAAATGCCGGCTAACATGAGAATTGCCGGAACCGGTTGCATCGAATAGGTCAACGGCAATAACATCGAAATCGCAGACAACGCCCCCATTCCCGGCAAAACACCAATCAAATTACCGATCAATACGCCAAAAAACGACCACATGAGATTGTGCGGCGCCAAAGCGATCCCAAACCCTTGCCACAAATCCATCAGGGACTGTTCAATCATTGTTCAGCCCCACTGGAATAAAGGAAACTGCAATTTAAGCGCCCAGAAAAAAACCACAACGCAGACCACAACCATTGCCAGAGCCAGAATCAATGCGTTCTTGAAAGTGTTTTGACGGTCGCCTAACGCAGATATAAAAACCACGGCGAACGTGGCAGGAATCAGCCCACCGTATTTGCCCAGAACAATAAAAGCAACGATACTCAGGGAGATGCAGATCCATCCCTTCCATTCGGGCGGAAGACGTTCTTCCCGAACTTCCGGTATTGCGCGTTTTGCGCCCGCCACAATGATCAAGCCAGCCAGCACTAACAGCGTTCCCAGCGCCACAGGAAAAAAACCGGGCCCCATTTCCGTGAGCGCGCCTACTTTGTATGTCACGCCCTGAAGCGCCGCGCCGAGACCGATAAAAATCATCAGGCCGCCGCCGTAATAATCTTTGTTGGCCCTATTCATAAAACCCTTCTGTTGCTGCACGTCCGACATCCTTGTCTCCTCGACATTATTCTGACCAGCGGCTTTTTATCCGCTGCGCTGCGGCATCAAGACGAAAGCGCTGAAACCAATCCGGGTACCGCGGTAAACAAATCCTCCGCCAGCCAATAATCGGCAACCGAGCAAATCGGTGCTTCTATATCGTTGTTGATTGCGATAATGATCTTGCTGTCGCTGATACCTGCCATATGTTGAATCGCGCCAGAGATACCAATCGCGATATAAACTTCCGGCGCAACAATTTTCCCAGTCTGGCCAACCTGATAGGTATTAGGCACAAAACCCAAATCCACGGCAGCTCTCGAAGCGCCCAGCGCTGCACCAAGCTTGTCGGCCAACGGCGTCAATATTTCAAAATTCTTCGCGTTGCCCAAACCTCGCCCGCCCGATACCACCACCCTGGCGTGCGATAGTTCGGGCCGGTCGGAATGCGCGATATTGCATCCTTTAATCTGCGTAAGTTTTTGATCTCCCTCCACCATAGGCGGAAAATCGACAAGCGCCGCTTCGGCTCGCTGCCCGGCGGCGGGAAATGCCGTGGGCCGGATGGTAAGAACCTTGATCGCGTCGCGGCTACGCACGGTAACGAGCACGTTTCCTGCATAGGTCGAGCGTTTGAATGTGTCCAATCCGATGACTTCAATCACATCGCCAATCGGCTGTACATCGAGCAAAGCGGCAAGCCGGGGAGCGATATTTTTGCCGTAACTTCCAGCAGCCAATAAAACGTGGCTGTATTGCGCGGCCAGCGAGGCCACCAGCGCCGCCACATTTTCGCCGGCGGACCCGTTATAAATAGATGATGTGGCAGCCAATACCAGCGTCACGCCTGCGATCTGCGCCGCCTCCCGTGCGATTTCGGTCACATGTTCCGCAGCAACCAAGACCGCCACATCCTCGCCCAGCAAACTTGCGCAGGCAATCACATTGCGTGCGTTTTCATTCAAATGTGCGCCATCGTGATCCACCACCACTAATACTTTTCCTGCAGCCATGTCAAACCACTCCCAGTACGGATTTCAATTTTTCTGCAAGTTCCTGCACATTTTTCACGCGAACCCCTACCGCACGTTGCGCAGGTTCATCAACACGCAATGTTTCAAGCCGCGGCGCCAGATCGAGGCCGAATTGCGCAGCCGGCGTGACCGCAAGCGGTAGGCGCCTGGCTTTCATAATGCTCGGCATCGTCGTAAAACGCGGTTCGTTCAATCGCAAATCGGTGGTAACCACCGCCGGCAGACCCATTGCAACCGTTTCAGTGCCTTTATCGATTTCGCGCGTCACTTCAAGGCGACCGTCATTAACGATTATTTTCGATGCATAGGTCGCTTGCGGCCACCCCAGCAGCCCGGCCAATAGTTGCCCGGTCTGATTGCAATCGTCGTCGCTGGCTTGCTTACCCATGATGACCATGCCAGGCTGCTCGGCACGCACAACTTCACGGAGTAATTTCGCAACTGCAAGCTGTTCAAGCATCTCGGCGGTTTCGATCAAGATGCCCCGATCCGCGCCCATTGCCATTGCCGTGCGTATCACATCCTGGCTTTGCGCCGGACCCACGCAAACAACCACAATTTCACTGACAATTCCCGCTTCCTTGAGCTGAATGGCTTGCTCCACCGCGACTTCATCGAAAGGATTCATCGCCATCTTGACGCTGTTCATTTCCACGCCGCTGCCGTCGCTCTTGATCCTGACCTTGACGTTAGGATCAATAACGCGTTTTACGGATACCAAAATCTTCATCTATTTTTCCTTGTGCATCGCGACCTGAATTCGTAACTCGATTTTTAACCGAATCCCACTATTTCGACATCCCGTGAGACATCTGCACCAGCCCTTCGAACCGCTTCATTTCCGCAGTCAGAAACGGCTGGAATTTCTTGCCGTCGGCGCCAATCGGAATGGCACCGTCCGCCATGATTTGCTGGCGTACTTCAGGAGCCATAATCGCCTTCGCCGCAGCTTGCGAAATCCGATCAATCACTTCTTGCGGCGTACCTTTCGGCGCCAGCAATCCGTACCAGCTGCCGGAGTTATAGCCAGGCACGCCCGATTCTGCGACGGTCGGCAGTTGCGGCATTGCGTCCGAACGTTGTTCGCTCGACACGGCGATCGCCCGCAGCGATCCCTGCTTGATCAGCGGCGTGGCGGAAAGCACGCTGGCAAACATGAAATTCACATGGCCGGAAATAACATCCACCAACGCCGGACCTGCACCGCGATATGCCACATGCGTCATCGGCACTTTAGTCAGGCTGGTCAGCAGAATACCCGCCAGATGACCTGAGCTATCCGGCCCGCCCGATGCAAAGGTCAGTGGCGCTTTTTGCTGTTTTGCCAGCGTCAGAAGGTCGGCGACACTCTTTACCGGCAAGCGCGGATCGACCACCAGCATGAACGGCACCACGGCCAATTCATTAACCGGCACCAGATCCTGCAGAGGGTCGAAAGGCAGTTTCATCAAGCTTGGATTGATCGCATAACTGCTCGATACAATGAGAATGGTGTAACCGTCCGGCGGACTGGCGGCGGTCACGCCTGCCGCGATCGAACCCGCCGCGCCGGAACGATTTTCGACAATCACCGATTGACCGAGCGATTGCGTCATCTGCTTTGAAATCAGGCGCGCAACGATGTCGGTACCGCCGCCGGGCGCTTGCCCCACCAGCAAGCGAATGCTGCGCGTAGGGAAATCGGATGCCGCATTCGCCTGAGTTGCAACGCCGGCCAGCAAACCTAACGCCGACAGAAAATGCGTCAGCTTCTTGAACTTATTTTTCATTTTGTCTCCTATTGGGCTTTCGACGGCATTGCCAATTCGATTGATCGACTTGCTATGCCCTGAACGTTCAGACCTTCTGTATTTCTTTCATGTAGCGGGCATGTGCGAATTCGGGCAAACCGCCGGCACCGAATATCTGCTCGATCATGGGGGGAAATTTGCGCAATGGAATAGACTGTCCGGTAACGACATTGCTTACTTTTCCGTTTGGATAATCGATGAAAAGCGTTTGACCATCCTCGATCAACCCGGTAATTCCCGGCGCCATAAAAATGGGAATGGCGCGCGCGATGCTGTTGCGCAAGAACAGCCGGGATACAGACTCGACAACGATGGCGGCGATACCGACTTCACGCAAAACGATGCCCGGACGGCTGGAGCCGCAACCGAAGTTGGTGCCGGCAACCAGGATATCGCCCGATTTCACATTTTTGGCGAATTCAGGCCGATACGCCTCCATCGTATGCAGTTTCATTTCCTCCATGGCGGGGTAATGGTAGTAAGGGCTGATGGCGTCGGTTTCAACGGAACTACCGAACTTCCATACCGTGCCCTGGATCGGCTTGTTCAAATCAAAGTGCATGCAATATCTCCTTGGGATTACGAATCTCGCCAGCCATCGCCGCCACAGCCACGGACAATGGCCCGGCCAGATAAATATCCGCCCCAAGACTTCCCTTGCGGCCCTTGAAATTACGTGTGGTCGATGTGATGCAGACTTCCTTATCCGACAAAAAGCCGATTTTCGGTTGGCAGATGCCGCAACCCGGCGTAATCACTTGCGCGCCGGCTTCCAGTAAAGTCTCGATCAATCCGGCTTTCAGGCATTCCAGATACACCTGCTGAGACGCCGGGGAAATCATGAAGCGTACGCCTTTGGCAACCTTATTGCCTTTCAATACGCGCGCGGCAATCTCGATATCTTCGAAACGGCCATTCGCACAGGAACCGATTTGCGCCTGATTGATACGCTGACCGATCACCTCGTCGATCGGGCAGACATTCCCGAATTGATGCGGACGCGCGACCACGAACGGCATGTTATCCACGTCAACGGTAATCTCGCGTTGATAATGCGCATCGGGGTCGGCTACCAACGGTTCATACGGACGGTCGGTACGCTTTGCCACGAATTCCCGAGTCCGTTCGTCGAATGGGAACATCGCCAACTTGGCCCCCACTTCAACGCCGTGAGCCGACAAGCACATGCGGCTGTCGATAGACATTTGCGGCACCATCGAACCGGCATATTCGATCGAAGCGCTGTTTGCGAAATCATCGCCGTACTGTCCGGCGAGATAGAGAATAATGTCCTTGGCAATCGGATAATTCGGTTGCCGGCCGTTCAATATAATCTTGATCGACTCCGGCACCTGAAACCACAATTCGCCGAACATCAATACGTAAAACATATCGGCCCGTGTGATGCCGGTGCCTGCGGCATTGATGGCGCCGTAACTGATGGTATGGGAATCATTGCCGACGATCAGTTCGCCCGGCCGCATCAAGCCGTAATCGGCCATCATCTGATGCGCGATGCCGGGCTCCGAATCATGAAAACATTTGATGCCGAGACGCTCGACGTCTTTCCGCACCAGCGCATTTTCATCCGCCTGCTTTTGCGACATCGTCGGCTGATGATGATCCAGCAGCACGAAGACCCGGTCGGGATCCCAGACTCGCGGCAAGCCGTCTTTGAAACCGGCCTGCAGCGCCATATCGTGCATGGGCTCCGACGCGTGATAATGCATCATTGCACCGTCGATGCGAGCCTCTACAACATCGCCCGCCCTGACTTGCTCTCCGTGTAAATTATTACGACTGAATAATTTCTCGGCAATCGTCTGTCCCATCCTGGGTTCCTTCCGTTTCTATTCGTTCTGTTTAAATAGGGCTCTAAGTCGTTCTTTCTTGGCCGCTGCAATATGCGCGCGGGCAATCGTTTCGGCGGCAGCGCCATCACGTATCAGAATCGCTTCCAGAATTTCGCGATGCTGCACCATTGCCTGCTCGGCCCGCTCCGGGCTATACATCAAACTGCGTCCCAGCAGCCACATCGAGTCATTGACCGCATTCAAGCTTTTTTGTAGAAAATTATTGTGTGCACCGTGATAGATCGCTTGATGAAACCGGTGGTTATGCCGGACCAGCGCTTCATGATCGCCTTGCAATCCTTTTTCCCGCCGCACCAGTTCCTCAAGCTCGGCCAATTCGAATTCCGTGGCGTGTTGCGCGCACAGCCTCGCCGCCGTGCCTTCCAATAATTCCCGCATGACGTACAACTCAAGAATCGACTGCCGGCTCAGCGATGCAATGCGCAAGCCAACGCGCGGTTCAATCACCACCATGCCGTCGCTTTCAAGCCGCCGCAACGCATCGCGTACCGGCGTGCGGCTCACTTCCAGACGCTCTGCGATTTCACCTTCCATTACTCGGTCGCCAGGCTTGAGTTCACCGCTCTGAATGTCATCGCGCAGCATCTGATACACAAGTTCGCTACGCGAACCGTGCTGTTGCTTATCATTTCCGGCTTCGGGCGTTGTGCCGGCTTGCGCTTTTTTTGCTTTCGGAGTGCTGGTTACCATATTCATTTACCTTAGTTGGTTTATCAATCGCGGACACAATGCAACGATTTACAAGTGTCCGCAACCAACCGGCGCGAAGTCAGCGAATTACAGTTTCAAGCGCCACATCACTGGTTGCCCAATGCATGTGTCGCAGCTTCGCGTCCGGCTATTCGCCCAAATACCGACCCTGCCATCAAGCCGGTACTTCCTGGGTAATTGAAATAATACAGCCCTCCGACCAATTCACCGGCAGCAAATAGACCGGGTATTTGCGCATCTTCAATATCGAGGACATGAGCGACGGGATTAATTTTCAGCCCGCCAAAGGTAAATGTGATTCCGCAACCGACCGAATAGGCTTCGAACGGTCCGTCTTCAAGGGTATTTGCCCAATTGGTTTTATTGACTTCCAGACCGACCGTGCAGCGGCCGTCGCGCGAATTCGGATCGAATTCGACGTCCTTGCGAATCGACGCGTTGTATTCCTGGATCGTTTCGATCATTTGACGGCCGTTCACGTCTTGCAGGCGATCGGCCAATTCTTCCAGCGTTGCAGCGACGATCTTGGTCGCGCCGCGCAGTTTGTATTCGTCGCGCAGCAGAGGCTTGACCTTCTGATCAAAAATTTGCCAGGCGAAGCTGCCGGGCTGCTGCAACACCACCTTGCCGTATTTGGCGTAGGTATAGTTGCGAAAATCCGCACCCTCATCGACAAAGCGCTTGCCGTCGCCATTGATCATGATGCCCAGCGGATAGCTATGCCGATAGCCGGCATGCGGATGTTCGACATCACCGAAATCGTCGGCATACCGCTCCCAGGCGACCGAATGGCAACCCGACCACTGGCCGTACGATTGGGCGCCGATATCGAGCGCCATCTGGATACCGTCGCCGGTGTTGTAACGCGTCCCGCGCACCTTTGCCATGTCCCATCCCGGCCCCAGGTAACGGGTTCGCATTTCGCGATTCGCTTCAAAGCCGCCGCACGCAAGCACAACCGATTTGGCATAAATCAATTCTTCCGCGCCATCGACCAAGGTACGCACGCCGCTCACACCGTTTTTATCGCGCAGCAACGACTTCGCCTGCACGCCATAGCGCACAACAATGCCCTGCTTCTCGGCAGCCTTATACAACTGATCGACCAATCCGCGCCCGCCACCATTTGCAAAAATGACAACGCCGCCGAAAAATTTGAATTTGCCTTTTACGTTGTATGCCTGACGACCGTAGTTCGGCACGAATTTAACGCCGCGTTCACGCATCCAGTGCACTGTGCTCGTGCTGTTATCGACAATCACTTCGGCCAGGTCGGGATCGATGTAGTACTGTGTAATCCGGCCCAGATCATCCAGATAATCGGCACGAGAATATTGGCCGAAGTCCGAGCGTTCGATCTCGTCATCGGTCAAGTCGGGGACAATTGCCTTGATATCGGGTGCCCCGTTGTGCACCATCCGGTACCCGCCGCCGGTGTATGCGCTATTGCCGCCGCGCTTGGCTTCCGGCGCGCGCTCCAGAACCAATACGCTCGCGCCTTGCTCCCTGGCCGAAAGTGCAGCGCACAAAGCGGCATTGCCACCACCCACTACCACTACGTCATACATTGCTTGCGTCATTACGCCTCCATTACTTTTGTTAATCGCGCATTTATCAAAAACTTAGGTATACATGAGAATACATAAAAATACATAACCTGTCTATTTCTATGTCATGTATTTGGATAAATAGGGCCGCCACCACCCTCGGGCGGAATCCATATGATGTTTTGGGTGGGATCTTTGATGTCGCAGGTCTTGCAATGCACGCAATTTTGCGCATTGATCTGCAAGCGATCGGCGCCGTCTTCCGCCTTGATAAATTCGTACACGCCGGCTGGGCAATAGCGGCTTTCAGGGCCGGCATACTTGGCCAGATTGAGCGCAACCGGTATCACGGCATCTTTAAGCGTCAAATGTGACGGCTGATCTTCTGCATGATTAGTGCCCGACAAAAAAACCGAAGACAAACGATCGAAAGAAAGTTTTCCGTCCGGCGTCGGATAATCGATGGCGCTACATTGATCGGCCGGTTTCAGCGTCTCGTGATCGGCATGTCGATGATGCAGCGTCCAAGGGAAACGGCCGCCAAGCAGCTTCTGTTCGATCCCCGTCATCACAGTGCCGGTGATCAGCCCCTTGCTCATCCATTGCTTAAAATTACGCGCGCGTTTCAATTCCGAATGCAGCCAGGATTGCTCAAAGGCTTTCGGATACGCATTGAGCGTGTCCGCTGCACGTCCGGCTTGCAGCGCCTCGAACGCAGCCTCTGCGGCAAGCATCCCGGATTTAATCGCGGCATGACTTCCCTTGATGCGCGACGCGTTCAGAAATCCCGCATCGCAGCCTACCAATGCGCCACCGGGGAAGACCAGTTCAGGCAAAGACATCAGGCCGCCGGCGGCGATGGCGCGGGCGCCGTAGGCAATACGCTTACCGCCCTCCAGATGCGCACGGATCGCCGGATGTGTTTTGTAGCGCTGGAATTCTTCGTAGGGCGACAAATACGGATTACTGTAGCCAAGGCCGACCACAAAGCCGACCATCGCCTGGTTATCCCCCATGTGATACAGAAACGATCCGCCATAAGTATCGCGCTGCAAAGGCCAGCCTGCGGTATGGATGACCAAACCCTGCCGATGGCGCGATGGATCGAGTTGCCATACCTCTTTCAACCCCAGTCCGTAGACTTGCGGATCTGCATCGGCGCCCAGATTGAAGCGTTGATTCAGTTGCCGCCCCAGATGACCGCGAGCACCTTCGCAAAAAAGCGTGTACCTGGCATGTATTTCAATACCGGGCTGAAAATTGGTGGTCGGCACGCCATCGCGGCCAACGCCCATATCACCGGAAATAACGCCTTTCACGCTGCCGTCATCGTTCAACAGCAGTTGAGCAGCAGGAAATCCAGGAAAAATGTCCACGCCGAGCGCCTCTGCCTGCCGGCCGAGCCAGCGCGTCAGATCAGCCAGACTGACGATGTAATTACCGTGATTTTTGAAATTGTCCGGCAACATCCAGTTGGGTATGCGAGCAGACCGGCTGGCGCCGAGGAACAGAAATTTGTCTTCGGTCACGTCGATATCGACCGGCGCTCCCAGCGCCCGCCAATCCGGGATCAGCTCAGTCAGCGAACGTGGGTCCAGTACCGCGCCGGACAATATATGCGCGCCGATTTCTGCGCCTTTTTCAAGCACCATAACGCTGATCTCCGCGTTATTTTCCTGTGCCAATTGTTTCAAGCGAATAGCGCTGGCAAGCCCTGCCGGGCCTGCCCCCACTATTGCGACATCACATGCCATCGATTCCCGTTGCATCTTTGCTTCATCCTGCATTTTCAAAATTTCCATAATTCGCCACAGCGATCGATTTTTACAACCAATCCATCGACGCGCTTATCCACCAGCGCGTCAACACGCAATTCAGAAACGATGACGGATGCCGAAGTCGAATTCCCTGTCACCGGTACCGAACTTTGTGGTGGTAAAACGAATGTTGCTCAGCTTGGTCGCGGCGATATAAAGATTGGTGCGCTTGGAAAGCGAGTATGTGTAATCAATCGTGCCTTCGCTGGCATTGAAGAAATGATTGTTCAAATCATTTTTATGTTGATAAGCGAAATAGATTTCGTGCACGCCAAGAAATTTTTTGCTGACACCGACCAGAATGTCCCTGCTATCTGTCGTGGATGGTCCGCGGTTAACACCGAAGCCCAGATGCGTCACAAAAAGCCCCAGATCGATTTTTGCTGTCAACAATTCGTTTTTGGCGACATTGATGTTGGCGACATCATTTTTTTGATTGTGTGCGAATTCGATGCGGGCAGGGCCGATGTCGTAGCCCATGGAAAGCCCCAACTGTTGATTGGCCGTGTAATCGCCGGGCACTTCTCCCAGCGAATAAGCAATTTCGCCTCTGAAGCTATGCAGATCGGGCGTGTCGTACACCACCTGGTTAGCTGCGCGCGTACCGGCCTTTTCTCCCGACATCAACTGCCCGGGCGATCCACCGAAAGCATTCCCGAACGGCGTCAACGGCGACAACACTTTATACATCGGCGTGAACTGCAGTCCGACATTGACGGTACCGAAACCGCCGGTCAAACCCACCGTCGACTGCCGGCTGAAAATGGTATTGGCAGTATCGCCGGCGCCCGTATCGGACAAAAAGCCATCTTCCAACTTGAAGATAACCGCCATCTTGTTGCCGATATCTTCCTTTCCGATAATGCCCCAGCGGCTGACATCCTGAACCCCGCTGCTCATTCTTATATCCGTGCCATGGGGACCGCCTGCACCGATGGTCAAACCGGTATCGACAATACCGTATACGGTCACCGCGCTTTGCGCGTGAACTGCAAGCGGACTAATCGAAAGTACCGTGATTGCCGTGACCAACGCTTTTTTCAACGCCTTCTTCGATACCCTCTTCTTCAACATCCTTTTTGTCATGTCGTCTCCATAAATTTTTTATTTGTCTTAAGACGCAAATCCGGATGGCGCCAAATAGCGCGCATCTAAAAGATCTACGGCCCTCTCCACTACCAGCATCGGTCACCGATGCCGCTCCGACTTACTGCTGCCACTTCGAATTTTTGTTCGAATTATTTATAACTACGCAAATCAATCTCCGCATAGCGCTGCTCTAGAAGCGCCTGCATGGCGGCGCCTTCGTCCTTCGGTCCTGCGACTGGTTCGATATAGGCGTTGCCGATACGCGTTTGCGTAAATCGATCCCAGGCTTGAATGCCCTCTTCATTGAACGCCTTCATGAAGTCGCTCACAGCGGCCCAGATGATGTGATGTGTGAAGCTCGGGTACCAGGCCAAATTGGTGCCCAGCGCAAGATGTTCCTGCGCATTCAGGAAGTTCGGCAGCTTTCCCTTCATGAAGGAAAAGTGTCCCTTGATAGCGGCTCGCGCCTGTTTCAATTCTTCGATGGAATGCGGCGATTCGAGCTGCACCCAATCGACGCCGCCCGCCTCGCCATAAGCCTTGAGACGCTTGATGGTGTCGCCCAGATCGCTATTTACTGCATCCCGCGCATAGCATTGCGCCATCACGACAAAGTTCGGATCCAGTTCATCGCGCATCTCTACCGCGGCTCTATAGCGCGCAACCGCCTGCTCCAGCGACACCACTTCAATGCCTGCGGTCTGGGTACGGCGCTTGCCTTCAAGCGGCTGATCGTCGATGCGTATGCCGGCAATCCCTGCGCGGATGCATTCGCGCACCATGCGGCGCACCGCCATGATGCCGCCATGGCCCGTATCGCCATCCATGATGATGGGATAGGAAACCGACTGAGCGATCCAGCCGGCAACCTGAACGCACTCCATCATGGTTAACGTTCCCACGTCCGCCAGTCCGGTATAGCCGCCGACGACACTACCGGTTCCCACAAAACCGACTTCGCAACCTGCTTGCTCCATCACTTTTGCCAACGCAGCAGTGGGGGGATGCATCACCGCTAATACCTTGTCCTTGCGCGCCATCAGTTGCCTGAGTTTTTGACTTTTAGACTGGTCTCCCATGCACTCCTCCACTTATCGTATTTTTTAATATACTTAAGTATACATGTGGATACACGTTTGTCAATACTGTGTACATCGATGATAAATACAGCCCAAAAAAACTGTTTTGAACTGTTTTTGCATCAAGCTTGTATCGCTTGTCTTGATACTGGCCCCAGAATTCTTGTTATATTGCCGCGATGGCAACGCTCCATGGCACGCGTTAAAACAACGCTTCAAAGAAAGCATCCCTGTGAAACTGAACAACCTCCTGCGGCGGCTAGACCTCACCACCCTGCGCTTATTCGTCTCCATCCAGGAGGAAGGCACCCTGACGCGCGCGGCCAACCGCGAAGCCATCGCCGTATCGGCCGCCAGCAAGCGCCTGGTCGAACTGGAGGAAGCACTCGGGGTTTCGCTATTCATACGGAAGGCCCGCGGCATGGCGCTGACGCCGGCCGGCGAAACCCTGCTCACGCACGCGCGCCGCATGCTGCTCAGCGTTGAAAAAATCGGGCTTGAACTCGCCGAGCACGCACAAGGCGTCAGAGGCTATGTCCGCATGGTCGCCAATCTCTCGGCCATCGTCGAATTCCTGCCGGAAGATCTGCAGGCATTTACGCTGCTGCACGATCAAGTCAAAATCGATCTCGAAGAGCGGCCCAGCAGTAACGTCGTCAAGGGCGTCGAAGATAGTTGGGCCGATCTCGGCATCTGTTCCGGCGATGTCGATACGCGTGAGCTGCAAGCAATCCCCTATCGTCATGATCAACTAGTGCTGGTGATGCGCGACGATCATCCGCTGGCGTCGAAGCATGAGGTGGAATTTGCCGAGACGCTAAGCTTCGATCACGTCGGCTTGCATGCCGACAGCTCGATCAATACCCGTACGCATCTGGCGTCCAATTCCGCCGGCAAAGCATTGAAGACACGCATTCACGTCCCCGGCTTCGATGCCGTTTGCCGCATGGCGCAAGCAGGCATGGGACTCGGCGTGATACCGCATGGGGTCTATCTGGCGATCGGCAGGCAGCTCGGGCTGATCTCGATTCCGATCACCGACGCATGGTCGCAGCGGGTGTTGAATCTCATCGTGCGCGATGTCGATGCATTGACGCCGGCGTCAAAGGCATTGCACGATTATCTACGCGTAGCAGAAACCCGCGCATTACCGTTCTCTTTTGGCGAACGCTAGTTGCCTATTTCCGGTTGGACGCGCCGGCACCTTTCTAGCTATCCTGCAAAAAAATACAGGAGACAGCTTTGAGTGGACCATTAAAAGGCATTCGCGTCATCGAGATCGGCACTTTGATCGCTGCGCCATTTGCGGCGCGCATGATGGCCGAGTTCGGCGCCGATGTAATCAAGATTGAAGCCCCGTTGAATGGGGACCCCATCCGAAAATGGCGCAAATTGCACGAAGGCACTTCGCTTTGGTGGTATCTGCAATCGCGCAACAAAAAATCGTTATCGCTCAACCTCAAATCGGCTGAAGGCATCGACATCATCAAACGCCTCGCCGTCGACGCGGATGTCTTGATCGAAAACCTGAAACCCGGCGCCCTGGAAAACCTCGGCCTTGGCTGGGACGTATTGCAGGCGATCAATCCCAAGCTGACGCTGGTCCGCATTTCAGGCTACGGACAAACCGGCCCCTACAAGGACAGACCCGGTTTCGGCGCCATCGGCGAAGCAATGGGCGGCATCCGCTATACCACCGGCGAGCCGGATGGCGCGCCGGCCCGGGTCGGCATCAGTCTCGGCGATTCGCTGGCATCGCTGCATGCAGTGATGGGCGCGCTGATGTCGGTATTGCGCGTCAAGACCGGCCAGGGACTGGGCCAGGTAGTAGATGTATCGCTGGTCGAAAGCGTATTCAACCTGATGGAAAGCCTGGTGCCCGAATACGATTTGCTCGGCCATGTGCGTGAGCGCAGCGGCGGTGCCCTGCCGGGCATCGCGCCTTCCAATACCTATCCGACACGTGACGGCGCCTACGTCGTGATCGCCGGCAACAGCAATCCGATTTTCAAGCGCCTGATGCACGCCATCGGGCGCAGCGATCTGGGCGAAGATCCTTCCTTTGAACATAACGACGGCCGCGTCAAACAGGTGGCGTTGCTGGACGCCGCCATCGCCGGCTGGACTTCTTCACAGCCGATCGCCACGGTACTGGCGACGCTGGAACAGGCCGGCATTCCCGCCGGGCGCATCTATTCGGTGGCCGATATCGTCGCCGATCCGCACTATCAGGCGCGCGACATGATCCTGTCTGCGCGGTTGCCGGACGGCGTCGAAGTCAAGATGCCCGGCATCGTGCCGAAGTTGTCCGACACGCCGGGACAAATTAATTGGCAGGGTCCGACACTGGGCCAGCACACCGCTGAAATCCTCGCCGGGCTGGGTTTTGCGGCGAACGATATTCAGCAGTTGAAAGACAAAGGAGTGGTGCAATGATCGCCAATTATTCCGATCCGCTGATCGTGCAGGAAGTCGCGCCAAGGGATGGCTTGCAGATCGAGCCGACCTGGGTTGCCACCGAAGACAAGATTGCATTGATCGATGGTTTGTCCCTCGCCGGTTTTTCGCGCATCGAAGCGGGATCGTTCGTTTCGCCTAAAGCCATTCCGGCCTTGCGCGACGGCGAGCAGGTTTTCCAGGGTATCCGGCGTCATCCCGGCACGGTATATGTTGCGCTGGTGCCCAACCTGATCGGCGCGCAACGCGCCCTGCACGCCGGCGCCGACGAATTGAATATGGTGATGTCGGCCAGCCAGACGCACAACCGCGCCAATATGCGGATGAGTTGCGAAGCGTCGCTGGCCGGTTTTGCGGACGTCGTCGCCGGCACCGCTTGCACCACGGTCACGCTGAATGCGACCGTCGCCACCGCTTTCGGTTGCCCGTTCGAAGGAAAGATCGATGAGGATCGCGTGCTGGCAATTGTCGATCGCTATCTGAATCTGGGCATTGGCGCGATCACGCTGGCAGACACCACCGGCATGGCCAATCCGCGGCAAGTGGCGCGCCTGGTGCAACGGGTTTTATCGCGCGTGCCCGCCGCTTCCCTGACGCTCCATTTCCATAACACCCGCGGTCTCGGCCTGGTCAATGTGCTGGCCGCCTATGAGGCCGGCGCGCGCCGCTTCGACGCCGCGCTGGGCGGTCTCGGCGGTTGTCCGTTTGCGCCCGGCGCCTCCGGTAATATCTGTACCGAAGACTTGGTTAATCTGTGCGAGGAAGTCGGCATACCAACCGGTATCGACTTGCCCCGCCTGATTGCCATGTCGCGCCGCTTGCCTTCGTTGCTGGGCCATGACGTACCCGGCCAGCTTGCCAAGGCCGGCCGCAATTGCGATTTACATCCTGCTCCTGCCGGACAGGAAAAAGCAGCAGCCTGACAGCAGCCGGTTACCGACCGAAGCAACACCGAGCAACGCCAGGCAACACCTCGACGATAAATAAACGGCGCCCCGAAGCGCCCGAATGGAGACGACAATGAATACGCAAAGCGCTACCGCGCCCGCTGTGGCCGCCTTTACGGCAAACGCCGAAGAGCAGGCAATCGTACGCAAAGTGACCTGGCACATCATGCCTTTGATCATGATCTGCTATCTGTTCGCGTTCTTTGACCGCATCAATATCAGCTTTGCCAAATTCCAGTTGCAGGGCGATCTGGGACTCAGCGATACCGCTTACGGCCTGGGCGCCAGCCTGTTCGTGGTCGGCTATGTGCTGTTCGAAGTGCCCAGCAATATGTTCCTTTACAAAGTCGGCGCGCGGCGCTGGATTGCCCGCATCATGATTTCGTGGGGATTGGCGACTGCCGCCATGGTCTTCGTTTCCAGCGAATGGCAATTCTATGCATTGCGCTTCCTGATCGGCGCCATGGAAGCCGGCTTCGCTCCGGGCGTGCTGTATTACCTGACACTCTGGTTCCCGGCGACCTTCCGCGGCCGCATTACCTCGATGCTGTTCCTGGCCTCGGCATTTGCCGGATTGATCGGCGCCCCGCTGTCGGGTCTGGTCCTCGGCCACATGGAAGGTGTCATGGGCGTGCGCGGCTGGCACTGGTTATTCATGCTCGGCGGCTTGCCGTGCATCGTGCTCGGCCTGATCGTGCTGCGCCAGCTCAAGGACAAAATCGAAGACGCTCACTGGCTCAAGCCTGCCGAAAAAGATCTGCTGCGCAAGCGGATCGCGCAACACAATCCGACCGCGCACACTTCTTCATTGATGAGCGCAATCCGCACCCCGGGCTTCCTGATGCTGGGCCTGGTGTACTTCCTGATCCAGGTCGGATCGTACGGACTTAATTTCTGGGCGCCGCATCTGATTCGCAGCGCCGGCACGGAAAATCCTTCCATCATCGGCTTGTTGACCGCCGTGCCTTATATTTGCGGCGCGATCGCCATGGTGCTGGTGGGCCGCTTGTCGGACGCCAGCGGCGAGCGCCGCAAATTCGTCATCGGCCTGATGCTGCTGGCAAGCATCGGCTTCTTTGCCGCCGGCATATTCGACAAGCAGACTTTCCTGCTGATCATTGCGCTTGGCGTCATGGGCGCCGGGGTGGTTGCGGCGATCCCTGCATTCTGGGCGCTGCCGCCCAAACTGTTGACCGGCGCCGGCGCAGCGGGCGGCATCGCGCTGATCAATACGCTGGGGCAGTTGGGCGGCATTGTCAGCCCGGTCATGGTGGGCCGGATCAAGGACGTGACCGGCAGCACCACACCGGCGCTGTATGCAATCGGCGGCATGACCTTATTGTGTGCGTTGATTCTGGGCTATGCGATGCCGGCGAGGCTGACGCAAAAAGATCATTAAAACGCCTGCAAAAGAACTATCCGTGAAACGCCGGCATCGTACCCAACACGCATCCCAGCACGATGATGAGCAGCACCAGGCCGGCGACCGCACTCATTCGATAATCCTTGAGATGCAGGAACGCGCCGAGCATCAGGATTACCCGTATCACCGGCAGCAGGATAAAGAGCGCGATGCCTATCGTCACCAATGTTGTCTTCGACAGCGCCAACCCGATGACGATGGCGATAGACGCGGCCCAGGTGCCGTAGCGCAGCGCTTCCGCAAGCAGCCGCTCCAAGGGCTGCGCCTTCATTTCGACCATTTTCATGCTGCGCCCCTGACCAGATCGACGCCGAATGCGCCGCACAACATCACGACAGCAAGCGCGATCAATACCAGAACGAATAAGGATCGGATTTTTTCGCTGGAAATCGCCATCAGGATGCGTGCGCCTGCAATCGCGCCGACGACGGAACCCAAGGCGACCGGACCGGCAACCATGGTCGAAATGTCGCCGCGGATAAAGTAAGCCGCTGCGCCGGCCGCGGCGGTCACGCCGATCATGAAATTGGACGTGGCCGAGGATACTTTGATCGGCAAACGCAATGCCGCATCCATTGCAGGAATTTTCAACACGCCGCTGCCGATTCCGAGCAGCGCGGAAATCAATCCGGCGCCATACATGAGCAGCATGCCGATGGTTAATCGCTCAACCCGATAAGTCACTTCGCGGCCCAGAGCACGATCCGGATAGCTGGCACCCAAAGTCCGCGCCGGCCAGCGCAGGGAACTTCCGATTCCGTTTACCGAGATCGACTCGACCCGGCGCATCAGCATTTGTCCCGCCGATAGCAAGAGGATCGCGGCAAAAAGCAGGAAAAGAAATTTGGTCGGAATAATGCCGGTCAACAGCACGCCGCTCACCGCGCCCAGCGTGGTCGCGGTCTCCAACACGATGGCGAGCCGCACGTTGGTCAAGCGCCCCTTGAGGAATGGCGCGGCGCTGCTGCAGGAGCAAACGATGACGGATACCAGGCTGGCCCCTACTGCGGTACGGATGTCGGTATGCCCGAACATGGTTAACACCGGGACGATGAAAATGCCGCTGGCCATCCCCAACATACCGCCAAGCGCGCTCGCGCCCAAAGCGATCCCGAACAACCAGAATTCAAATGCATGGGTCATTTTATTTTGATGCCTTTATAGGGATCCGCCGCCTTGAGGCCGCCGGGCCAGGCGCGTCACGAATTGAATCTGATCGCCGCGGTAGTACAACTTTTCGTAATCGACGGCGCGGTGGCCGGCGCTGTAGGAGGTTCTTTCGATCAGGAACATCGGACTTCCGGCCGCAATGTTCAAGGCCTTGGCCAACGCGGCATCAGCGGAAACCGCTTCCATCCGATATTCGGCTTCGATCAGCGGCGTATCGTATTTTTGTTCCAGAAGCGAAAAAATGGGCTCGATCTTCAGATCGTTGCCCATTACTTTTTCGCCCAACTCGCGCGGCAGGAAGCTCTCGTCAAAACAGATAGGCACGCCATCGGCCAGCCGAACCCGCTGAATCATCACCACGGACGTGCCTATCGTCACGCCCAATTGGCGCGCGACCGATTCATTTGCCGCCACCAATTGCTGGCTGATCAATCGCGCCGTGGCCGTCCGCCCCAAGGCCTGCATGTCCTCCACGAATCCACTTAACTCAGTAAGTTCGTGCGTGATCCTGGGATGCGTTACGAAGGTCCCTTTGCCGCGCTTTATCTCTACCAGGCCGCGCCTGGACAAGTTCTGGATGGTAGTTCGGATGGTGGTTCGGCTGACGGCAAATCTTTCGATCAAGCTGTCTTCCGGCGGCAGTTGCATGCCTGGCGGAAACGTTCCGTCGGCGATCGAAGCGGCCAAGGTGGCCTCAACCTGGGCGTAGAGGGGGAGATGGGAAGTGGGATCAATTTGCATCAGACATTATAAAGGTCATGACATCATGATGTCATGACCTTTATAAGATAAATCGAAAATGTTGCGCTATTTCAACGGGGCTTTGCTTTTCCGTCCGGTGCTATAAAGCCGTCCAAACGACAACGCCAACGCAACCAGACTCAACACCGCACCGACCAGCATCGTGATTTTGGTGTGATACACCATGGAATCCGACGTCAGTTTGACTGTAGCAGCGTCACCGAACAGCAACACGGCAAACGTCACCCCGCCGACCCGGCCAAAATTGCGTACCGTCGCCAGCAGGCTCGCAGTGAAGCCGGTCTTTTCAGGCGGTCCGCTTTCAATCACCGAGGTGTTATTGGGCGACATGAATAAACCGAGGCCGCTACCGAACAGAACCATGATTAACAGCAACTGAATATGTCCTGTCCCGATGCCCAAATTAGCCATCCATACCAAGGCGACGAAGGTCAATCCCATGCCGAAAGCGGCCGGTCCGGCGTAGCCGTAACGGTCCGCCATCCAGCCGCCGATCGGCGCGGTGAACATCATTGCGATAGGTTGTGCGCTCATGATCCAGCCGGTTTCGGACAACGGCAATTGCAGCACCGTCGTCAGATACAGCGGCAAAAGCAGCGCAGGAAAACCCATCACCACATACGACAGATAAGAAGCGCCCAAACCCAGTGAAAAGGCGGGGCGGCGGAACAGCGACATATCGATCAACGGCGATTGCGCGCGCAATTCCTCGCGCACAAAAGCCGTGCCGCAGACCACCGCGACGGCCAGGCTGGTGAGGCTATAAACACCCAGCCAACCCCACAGATGCCCGTTCGAAATGAAGAGCACCAAGCCGCTCATGGCGACGGAAAAGTAAACCGCGCCGCGGACGTCGAAACTGCGGCCGTCCGCCTTGGCCTTGCCTTTCGGCAGCAGCAGCCAGCCCATCGCGATACCCAGCACGCCGATCGGAACGTTGATCCAGAAAATCATCGGCCAACCGCTGCGCTCGATCAGCAACCCGCCGAGCGCCGGTCCGGTCAGCGTGGCGATCGCCACCACGCTGCTGATGATGCCCAGCGCCTGGCCGCGCCGCCCCGTGGGGAAGACCGAGACAATGATCGACATGCCATTGCCCATGATCATCGAACCGCCGAAGGCCTGCAGCAAACGCGCGGCCAGCAAATGATTCAGATTGCCGGACAAGGCGCAACATATCGAACCAATCGTGAAAAGCGTCAGGCCGCAGATGTAAAAATTGCGTCGTCCGAAGCGGTCGGCAAGCGCGCCCACGGCAGGCAGAATCGCCGTCACAACCAGGAGATAGATGGAAACCACCCATTGCAGGCGCGCCAGCCCAATGCCGAATTCGCGTTGCAGCACCGGCAGCGCAATATTCAGAATGCTGCCATCCAGATTGGCCATGAAAGTGCCGGTGGCTACCGTCGAAAAGACGAGCCAAGGGTAAATGGGCAGATACCGCAACCGCGATCTTAACGCGCTGGAAATTGAAGCCTGGGACATAAAAACTTGAACGTGATTGGTGATCATCGAAGATGATCGATTGAGCAGCTTTACCTTTCGGCGTTTGGAGCAACTGCGGGACCGATCCGGATTGAGAACGGTCATTGACCGCAATCATCGTCACCATCATCCGAATCTTATTATGTGGGAATTATAAAGCAATTCCCGAAAACTATTATTACCCGGATATTAAAAATTCAATTAAAATCCGGGTAATAATATGCAAGATCACGAAACCAACCAGAGAAATAACCAGGAATCCAATCATGAAAGAGACGCTTTCCCACCCGGCCACCGCTTTCGTTGGCAATGGCGTATTGTCAGCCGGTCCTCTGATCGACGTTGCCATGGCTGTCAAAAACGCGGGCCAAACCAACGCTCAAGAGTCGATTCTGGTTTTCGATGACCATACCGGCAGCGTGATCGATCTCGATCTGCGCGGCAGCAAAGCCGACATCATCGGCCGGCTGACGCAACGGGCAGCGGAAACCGGCGCATCGCCGGCCGCAGACGCCTCGCCTTCCGACCCAGAATTGCATCCGCAAACATTCCTCGGCCAGCAACGCGGCAGGGGCCGTCCCAAGCTCGGCGTGGTCGCGCGCGAAGTCACCTTATTGCCGCGCCACTGGGAATGGCTGGCCGCCCAAACCGGCGGCGCCTCGGTCACATTGCGGCGGCTGGTGGAAGAAGCAAAACGCGGCGATGGCGGACGCCGGCAGCGGCGCAGTGCGCAAGAAGCCGCGTATCGATTCATGTCGGCAATGGCCGGCAACCTGCCCGGTTTCGAAGAAGCCAGCCGCGCCTTATTTGCCGACGATCCGGAGCGCTTTGCCTTCCATGCGGCGCAATGGCCGCGCGACATCGTCGCATATGCGAAAAGGCTGGCGTTCAATCCTGCACCTGGCGATCAGTAAATCAACATCGAAAATCTACTGAAAAAAATGCAGGCAACGCAGAATCAAACCGCCCCGCCCGCCTGACGCCATTCCTCCACCAAAGTAGCCAACATCTCAGCCGCCGGCATGGCTCTGGCCATCGCCGCGCCCTGCCCGGCCCAGTTCACGGCGAAATCGTGATTGCCTTTGGCCACGGCCGCGGCGTGCAATGCTTTCGCCGCATCGTAGGCGATCGGATAATCGGGAACCGCCGGTGCGCCCGCCGTTTCGATCTCCGTCATCCAGCGTCCGACGATGCCGCGCGCCAGCCGTCCGGAAATGGCGGCAACCTGTTGCGTATGCAGCGCGGCGTCGCTTTGCAGCACCGCCCGGTAAGCAGCGCTGGCCGACGACTCCGGCGATAAAACAAATGCGGTACCCAATTGCACCGCGCTCGCGCCCAGCGTCATCGCCGCAGCAATACCCTGCCCATCCATGATTCCCCCGGCAGCAATGACCGGCAGCGATGTGCGTTGCGCCAGCAGCCGCGTCAGCGCCATCGTACCGATCGCATCGCCCTCGTTTTCACGAGCCGGATCGAATGTGCCGTAATGACCGCCGGCCTCAACGCCCTGCGCCACTATCCAGTCGATGCCGGCCTGTTCGATCAGCCTGGCTTCGCGCAGGTTGGTGGCGTTCGCCAACAGCATAATGCCGGCCCGCTTGAGCGCTTCAATGGTGGATGCCGGCGGCAGGCCGAAATGGAAGCTGACCACCGCAGGCGCCAGCTCCAGCAGCAACGCCAGCATGGCGTCATCTTCAACAAAACTTTTGTAAATCTCGCCCACGCCAGTCGGCGCCTGCGCGCCGAATTGCGCGAAATACGGCTGCAGATATTGCAGCCATGCCGCCTCGCGTTCCGGCCGCGCCTGCGCCGGCGCGTGGCAAAACATATTGACGTTGAAAGGACGATCGGTCAGCGCTTTGGTTTGTTCGATCATCGCGCGCGCCTGCGCGACGTTGCTGGCGCCCAGGCCGATCGAACCGAGACCGCCGGCGTTCGATACCGCTGCCGCCAGTTGCGGTGTCGACACACCCGCCATAGGCGCCTGGATAATCGGAAAAATGCAGCTCAACAAGGAAAAAGTACGCATGGCGAAGTCGCTCAAAAAAGGAAAAGCATGGAAAAAACCTCGTCAAACTATACCTTCAAAATTCGATCTTTGCCGTGCCCGGCGCCCAGCGTCTGTGCATTTACAAATCAACTGTTGCATACCTCAGGCGACAAGATGCATGCCAAATCCTCAACGCCTTATACTGTTCGCACAAAATATCCACGGAGACATCCGCCATGACTGCCATACACACCGAACCGCGTCCTACTCCCGCTATCATTCCGCACTGGATCAACGGCAAGCGCAATCCGCTGACGCAAGCCCGCAAACAGCCGGTGTTCAATCCAGCCACCGGCGCCGTCAGCGGCGAGGTGCTGCTGGCCGGCAGCAGCGAAGTCGAGCGGGCGGTAGCGGCGGCCAAAGCGGCATTTCCGCAATGGGCCGACACCCCGCCGATACGGCGCGCCCGGATCATGTTCCGCTTTCTGGAGCTATTGAACCGGCACAAGGATGAACTGGCGCATTGCATCACCGCCGAACACGGCAAGGTATTTTCCGACGCGCAGGGCGAAGTCGCGCGCGGTATCGATATCGTCGAATTTGCCTGCGGCATTCCGCAGCTTCTGAAAGGCGATTTCAGCGACCAGGTCTCGACCGGCATGGATAACTGGACGCTGCGCCAACCGCTGGGCGTGGTCGCCGGCATCACACCCTTCAATTTTCCGGTAATGGTGCCGATGTGGATGTTTCCATTGGCGATTGCAGCCGGCAATACCTTCATCCTCAAACCCAGCCCGCTGGATCCCAGCGCTTCCCTGGTAATGGCCGATCTGCTGAAACAGGCCGGTTTGCCGGACGGCGTTTTCAATGTGCTGCAAGGCGACAAGGAAACCGTGGACGCATTGCTGGCGCATCCTGATGTACGCGCCATCTCGTTCGTCGGCTCGACGCCGATCGCCAACAGTATTTATGAAACCGGCGCGCGCAACGGCAAGCGCATCCAGGCTTTGGGCGGCGCCAAAAACCATATGGTGGTGATGCCCGATGCCGATCTGGAGCAGGCGGTCGACGCCTTGATCGGCGCCGGTTACGGCTCGGCCGGCGAGCGTTGCATGGCGATCTCGGTGGCGGTGCTGGTCGGCAATGTCGCCGAACGGCTGTTGCCGATGCTGACCGAACGCGCCAAAACCTTGAAGATCAAAAACGGTATCGAGGCGGACGCCGAAATGGGGCCTATCGTGACCGGCGCGGCGCTCAGGCGCATACACGATTACATCGATGCCGGCGTCAAGGAAGGCGCGAAGTTGCTGGTCGACGGCCGCACATTCAAAGCCAGCGATGCCGGCGCCGGCTGCGAAAACGGCTTCTGGACCGGCGGCACCTTATTCGATCACGTCACCCCGGCCATGCGTATCTATAAAGAGGAAATCTTCGGCCCGGTGCTGAGCTGCGTGCGCGTCGCCGATCTCGGCCAGGCGATCGATCTGATCAACGCCCATGAGTTCGGCAACGGCGTCAGTTGCTTCACACGCGACGGCCACGTTGCACGTGAATTCAGCCGCCGCATTCAAGTCGGCATGGTCGGCATCAATGTACCGATTCCGGTGCCGATGGCATGGCAGGGTTTCGGCGGCTGGAAGAGCAGCCTGTTCGGCGATACCCACGCTTACGGCGAAGAGGGCGTGCGTTTTTACACCAAGCAGAAATCCATCATGCAGCGCTGGCCTGAAAGCATCGACAAGGGCGCTGAATTCGCGATGCCTACGGCCAAGTAAATACACTGTAAATAAAGAAAGCCGAACCCGGTTTTTTTGCAATGCAGCCGTCCCCTCCGGTGAACGGCTGCATCGATTCCGCATCACTCGACAATCCGGAGAACAGATTTGATCGTCCAACCCAGCGTATCCCCTTCCCCGATTCCATTCCCACCGCTCCCGGCGACGAAACAGCATGCCGATACCACCATCGTCATATCCTCCGAACAGGAAATCGATCAGCACATCACCATCGACATACCGCCCGATATCAATACACTCGATGCATGCGATACCGCGCCATCGATCCAGAGTTTATGGGCCGCGATACGCGCCAAAGGATTCATGCAAGCCATGACCGATCGGGTTGCGCCGCATATGGAACCGGGCTCGCCGGGCCGGCTGGCGGTCGACAAAACCGGCCTGTTCAATGTCACGCAGCTAGCAGTGGAAATACCTGCGCTCTCTTACTTCGGCGTATCGCTGAAATACGGCATGCAAATGAACATCGTCAAACCGGATATCTATCCGCATGACAGCAATTATTATTTGCAACTGTTTCCTATTCACGATGAGATCGGCTTCAATCTTCCGCAATTCCTGCATGCATGGCTCCCCAAGGATTTTCTGCCCGCCTGGTGCGGACTCAGCGCGCAAGTCATATGCAATCACGGTTTCAATATTCCGATCGTTCACACGGACACCGGCTGGACATTGGGCGGCGTGGAAAGCGGCGCCGAATATCTGGAAGAATGGGTCATACGCCCAACCGAACTGGACCTGAAATATCTGGGAACACCGGTGCAAGCCACGGTCGGACTGGAACTGGGCATGCACTTCAAATGGGCATTGAATAACCCGCTGTGGGGGCAGGCCTGCATGCAAAATCTGGCAGGCAATATCCTTGGATGCGGATTTGGACTTGGCCTCGCCAGTTCGAATCTGATACCCGGGTCGGTTCCCAGCCTCGGAGACACATTGGTATGGCCGCAAATCGGCGCCATGTTGGGCCAGTTCGCCGTGCACGGTGTGCAGTGCCTGAATCCTGCTCTTCGTCCCGATGAGGTACTAAGCTGGGCCGGCGCGACCTTCGGCGCGGCTGATGTCAACCAGGTTTTACCGCCCGGAGATTACGGTCGGGTCACGAACTATCCACGTATCTGGTTCAAACCAATCAAAGACGGCTGTTGGCGGCCCAATGATTTGAAAAAGCAAGCCGAAGCGGCAGTGGCCCCGATCGTCGACCGGGCTAGCCGCGATAAAGCCATCGAATTGGCGGAAATGGGAATCGATAACATTGCATGCGAGCGCACCGACGATGCGCAATACGATCCCCGCTCAGGCCGTACTGCCGCTTTTTATATTTAATCGCCGCCTTTTATTTTTAATTATTACGACCCGTACCCTAAATTTTTCCAATATCGCGCCGTATGAATACTTCTGCTTGCAGTATGCATTGCAAAAATCATGTATTCTCATTTTCCGTTGCACTAAAAACGCTGTTTAGTATTAACGCGACGAGAAAACCATACGCGTATTAAAAATAAGGAGAAGCGCTCAAGTCAGCATGTCAGTCTTTGCATAATCATCAATCGTTACAGTAGCCAGTGATTCTTGTGTTCAGTATTGCGTTCATTAATACGTTCCCCAACCCGGTGCCTCGCATCGGCCAGGCCGCAGCCAGAACGGAAATTATTCATGCTCAGAAAGATCAAAGCGAACATACCATCGGGCTGTGCGGCAATCGCATTGATCGGATTGCTTTTAAGCGCCGGAATCTGGGGCTATACGATAAGCCATGTGCGCAACGAAGCCGCCACAGCCGTCACCAGCGAAGTCGAGCGAAATGAAAACCTGGCGCTGGCGCTGGAAGAGCAGACTATCCGCATTATCAGGAACATCGATCAACTGCTGCTGATCATCAAAGACCAGGTCGAGCAAACCGGGAGCAGCCCCAGCGTCAGCCGCCTGATCGCAGGCAAGATCATCGATTCCGAAACATATACCTTTGCCGGCGTGACCAATGCCCACGGCGATATCATCGCCACGGCCCAGCCTACCCTGCCGGCCAATCTCGGCGATCGCGATTATTTTCAGGAACAACGGCACAATACCGATCACCATCTGGTGATCAGCAAACCCCGTATCGGCCGCTTTTCCGGCCGCCGGGTCATCCTTTTTTCGCGCCGGGTCGACAAGCCCGATGGTTCATTCGGCGGGGTCGTCATCATCGGCATCGATCCGCGCGTCTTCACAAAATTGTACGAAAAGCCCCGGCTGCCGCCGAGCGCCGTCATCGCATTGCTTAAAAACGACGGCATTATTCTGGCCCGCCGCATCGGGCTCTACAGCATTGCGGAAACGGAGATCCACAATGCGGATCTGCTGGCACGGATACACGGCACGCCCGGCGGTTTCAGCTTCAAGACGGCACTTGCCGGAGCGACCCGATTTGTCAGCGCCCGCATTCTCGCGGATTACAATCTGACCGTGACGATCGGCACCGTCGAATCGGAAGTCCTGGCCAACGCCCGCCGGAAAGGCCGCGATCTGTATATCGAAGCAATGTTCGAAACAGCCTTTGTATGGTTGTTCTGCGGCATTCTGGCCACCATCCTGATGCGCCAGCGCCGCTCGGAAACGCATATCCGCAATCAGGCGGCACTGCTCGATAAAGCGCGCGACGCCATCATTGTGCGCACGCTGACGCATAAAATCGTCTATTGGAACAAGGGTGCGGAAAGGTTGTACGGATGGTCGGCCGAGGAAGCAATCGGCCAACAGATATCGGCGTTGCTGACCGGCGACCCCCAGGTCAGCGATCACGCCGCGGAAACCGTTCTCAAAGAAGGAGAATGGCGCGGCGAAATCGAACAGCGCCACAAAAACGGCAGCTTGTTTACCGTCGAGGCGCATTGGACGCTGGTGTCCGGCGACGCCCGCGAGCCGCAATCGATCTTTGAAATCAACACCAATGTCTCAAATCGAAAAATTAATGAGCGCAAGATTCATTATCTGGCGTATTACGACAGTGTCACCGGCCTGCCGAATCGTCTCTATCTGCAGGATCGGCTGGCCAGCGCGCTGGAACGCAGTTCACGCAACAAACACCCCGGCGCGTTGCTGCTGATCGATCTGGACAATTTCAAAACGCTTAACGATACCCTGGGCCATGACAAAGGCGATTTGCTGCTGCAGGAAGTCGCCTCGCGCCTGCAGGCAAACGCCCGCCGCGTCGATACCGTGGCGCGTCTGGGCGGCGATGAATTCGTCATGATGCTGGAAGACCTGGCCGATGAGGAACAGACTGCTGGCAGCCAGGTGCATACCGTCGGCGAGAAAATTCTGGGGGCGCTGAGCCAGCCCTACGACATCAACGGCGCGCTTTATCACACCAGCGCCAGCATCGGCATTACGCTGTTCTACAACAACCAGGACCAGGCCAACGACTTGCTCAAACGCGCCGACATGGCGATGTACCAGGCCAAGGCCGCCGGCCGCAATGCGATGCGCTTTTTCAGCCCCGCGATGCAAGCCGCGGTGTCGCGCCGGGCGCAACTGGAGACAGATTTGCGCGACGGTCTTTCCCGCAATGAATTTGTGTTGCACTACCAAGCCCAGATCGACAGCGAAGACCGCATCAACGGCGTCGAAGCGCTGATCCGCTGGCAGCATCCGCAACACGGCCTGGTATCGCCGGCGGAATTCATCCCGCTGGCGGAAGATTCCGGACTGATCTTCCCGCTCGGCCTGTGGGTGCTGAATACGGCCTGCCGTCAATTGGCCTTGTGGGCAGCCAATCCGCACAGCGCCGCATTGTCGATTTCGGTCAATGTCAGCGCGCGCCAGTTCCAGCACCCGCACTTTGTCGACATCCTGCTGGAGGTGCTGCAGCAAACCGGCGCCAACCCGCACCGCTTGAAACTGGAATTGACGGAAAGCCTGTTTGTGACAGACATGGAGATCGCCGCCGCAAAAATGAATACGCTCAGGGCGCAGGGCGTTGAATTTTCGCTGGACGATTTCGGCACCGGCTATTCATCGCTCTCCTATCTGAAGCGCTTGCCGCTGAAACAATTGAAAATCGATCAATCTTTCGTGCGCGATGTACTGACCGACAGCAACGATGCCGCCATTGCGATCATGATTGTCGCGCTGGCCCGCAGCCTGGGATTGGAAGTCATCGCCGAAGGGGTGGAAAGCGTCGAACAGCGCCAATTCCTGCTGGAACACGGCTGTCCGCTGTATCAGGGCTACCTGTTCAGCCGCCCGGTACCGGCCGCAGAGTTCGAAGCCTTGTTGATCAATGAAGCGGCCAGATGCCTGCTTAGCTAACACTTGCCGTCTTTAATTTCCAATAGGAAATTTTATAATTTCCACAGTCTGCCGATATCTACCGCCTAAAACGCAGAATTAACATTCATTCCGGCAATATTGTGCTTACTTGCCATGCACGCTTCTCTCTTACCCTGGTTTCCGTGGCAGCACCCAAGGTATCGTCACAAATCGGTCACCTTTCGTCGCGATAATGCATCATTTAAGAATTATCTGTTTGGACGCCTGTGCTTGCCTCTAAAGAGTGCATAAACTCCCTTATAATCGCCACACTTCGAGACCGAATCAGCGTGTTATTGGCGATTTTGCCCCGGAAATTGCATTAAACTCACTATGTTCAGAATTTTGTGCACTATCGAAACAGACGACCGCCCCGGCGCCGCCAATGTGAAAATAACAACAATATACACACAGGTCGCTGATGAGGCTCCAGGAAGCATAGCGTGACCGAAACCATTCAGTCCTCCCACCCATCGGCTATCAATGAAGTCCGCTTCAGCGTGATCGCGCATGCTGCGTGGGCGCCCGGTCTCGAAACACCAGCCGACTGGTCGGCCTGGGCTGACCGGGAAACCGTTCCGCAAAGCGGAAACACTGCAATTGACGGCAACCGCAGCACCGGCAACACCGGCAGCGAACCCGTTTTGACGGCAATGCCCGCCATGCTGCGCCGCCGTGCCAGCACACCCGGAAAAATGGCTCTCAATACCGCCTATGCCGTCGCTGGCGACCGGACCGATATTCCTGTCATATTTTGTTCCCGCCACGGCGAATGCGGCCGTTCCGCCGAACTGCTGACCGATCTGGCCCGGCAATTGCCGCTGTCGCCGACCGCCTTCAGCCTGTCGGTCCATAATGCCACCGGCGGCCTGTTTTCGATTGCCCGCCACGATCATGCCAACAGCCTGGCGCTGGCCGCCGGCCATAGCACGGTCGAACACGCAGCAATCGAAGCCTGCGGCCTGCTGGCCGATGGCGCTGCCGCCGTGCTGCTGGTAGCCTCCGACGGCCCGCTGCCGGCCCCATTCAACAAATTTGCGGATTGCGACGAACAGCCCTTCGGCTGGGCCTGGCTGCTGCAGCCGGCGCAGTCGCCACACTCGCCACAGACAGACGCCATCAACCTCAGCCTGCGCTGGTCCAGTTGTAAGGAGGCGGATAAAGCGGCAGAACCGGCGCTTGAAGGCGAACCGGCAATGACCGAACCGGGCGGATTGCAAGTCATGCGTTTTTTCCTGCGCGGCGATGCCGGCCTGCAGCGTACCGCCGACCGCCGCCGCTGGACCTGGAGCCGCAATGACTAACCGTTTCCAGGGACGATTATTCCGGCGCATCAATCGCTATGGGCGCATTGCAGGCACCGGTTTCAGTTTTTTTATTTTCGGACTGGGCGGCCTGTTGCTGCGGATATCGATCTTTCCATTGCTGAACCTGGCCATCCATAACCGCTTATTGAAGATCAGTCTGGCGCGCGGCGTCATCCGCCTGGCGCTTCTCGGATTCGTCGAGATGATGCGCCTGCTGGGCGTGCTGCGTTACGAAACCAGCGGCCTGGAGCGCCTGCAGCGCAAGGGCCTATTGATCCTGGCCAATCATCCGACCTTGATCGATACCGTATTTCTGATGGCGTTTGTCAAACAGGCCGATTGCATTGTCAAACAATCGCTCTGGAACAATCCCGTCACGCGCGGTCCGGTCCGCGCTGCGGCCTATATCAGCAATCAGAACGGCCCGGGGCTGATCGGCGATTGCCTGACATCGCTGGCAAACCGCAACAATCTGATTGTTTTTCCGGAAGGCACGCGCACGCCGGCCGACGGCAAGATGGCATTCAAGCGCGGCGCCGCCAATGTGGCCGTGCGCAGCCGCTGCAATATTACGCCGGTGCTGATCCATTGCAGGCCGCCGACACTGGGCAAGGGAAATAAATGGTGGAAGGTGCCGCCCACGGTAGCCCGTTTCACCATCGCAGTACAGGAAGACATCCTCATCGATGACTTTTTGCAAAACGGCATCAGCGAGACACTCGCCGCCCGGCATTTGACCGACTATCTACAAAATTATTTTATGAAAGCGACGCTCGGCCATGCAGCAGCTTGAAAACGAAATAAAACAATTAATTATCGATGTCCTGCAACTCGAAGACATGCAGACCGCCGACATCGAGACCGATGCGCCGCTGTTCGGCGACGGCCTCGGGCTCGACTCGATCGATGCGCTTGAACTCGGCGTCGCACTGCAAAAACGCTACGGCATCACTTTGTCGGCCAATTCGGAAGAAACGCGCCGGCATTTTCACTCGGTCGCGACACTCGTCGCCATGTTGGCCGAACAGCGCAAGGAAAGCCAATGACCGCACTCGACAATCAGACAAATCGCCCCGATCCATTAAGCCTCATGCTGAATGCCCAAATGAGCAAGGCTGAAATCACAGCCTGGGTCAGCTCGCTGTTGCAAGATATGTTCGAACTCGACGCCGCCGCGATTACGCCGGACGCGAATTTGTATACCGATCTCGATATCGACTCCATCGATGCCGTCGATATCGTCGTCAAACTCAACCAAATGACCGGCAAGCGTATCCAGCCCGAGGTCTTCCGCAGCGTTCGCACCGTGCGCGACGTGGTCGATGTGCTGGCGACGCTGCTTGAGGAGAAGTAGACATAAAGCGCTCCACCCCCTCTTTAGCGACGATATTCACCGCACTGATCACCTTGCTCTACCCGCTTGTGATCTGGTTCGGCCATGACCGCATCGAACCGCGTGTGCTGGCCATGGTCTTGGTCGCGATCGCGCTGACCCGCCTGCCCATGCTGAAGATCGGCATGCTGGCGCGCTGCTGGGTGCTGGCCGCATTGGTGCTGGCCGCGTTGGCGATCTGGTACAACGCGCTGCTGCCGCTAAAACTGTATCCGGCCATGGTCAGCGCCGCATTTCTCGGCATCTTCGCCTACAGCCTGCTGGCGCCGCCGACCATCATCGAACGCATGGCGCGCGGACGCGGCCCCGAACTGCCGCCCTTCGTGATTGCCTATACCCGCCGCGTCACGCAAGTATGGTGTGCGTTCTTTCTGCTCAACGGCAGCATTGCGCTGGGCACCGCACTGTGGGCGCCCGCCGCCATCTGGTCGCTCTATACCGGCGTCATCTCCTATGTCTTGATGGGCTTGCTGTTTGCCGCCGAATATCTGGTGCGCATACAAGTCAAGAAACGCCATCATGCGTGAGCCATCCGCACTCGCGATCGATATGCTGCAATTGCCGTATTCCGGCCTTGGCAACGATGCCGACCGCACCGTGGCCTATCGCGACGGCCATGCCGTCAGCACTCGGCAGTTCCATGCGCGCACTGCAGCGTGGCAGCAGTTGCTGGCGGCAACGCCCGGCCATAGATTCGCGCTCTTTCTGGAAGACAGCATCGATTTTTCCAGCGCGCTGTATGGCGCGTGGCTGGCCGGCAAAACCGTTTATCTGCCCGGCGATACGCTGCCTGCAAGCTGCACCGCGCTAACAACGGCCGTCGATGGTTTTCTCGGCGACTTCGACGCCATCTGGTCGCCGCTGATGCCGGCCGATGCAAGCGCTTCGCTACTGCCGGAAAGCCATGGCAACAGGCTGCGCGGCGATTTCGAAGGCCTTGTCGTGTACACATCCGGCAGCAGCGGCGTAGCGCAGGCCATTCCGAAACGCCTGTCGCAATTGGCTGCCGAAGTCGCAACGCTGGAACAAGTGTTCGGCGATCGTCTCGGCGATGCCGATGTATTGGCAACCGTATCGCATCAACATATCTACGGCTTGCTGTTCAAGGTTTTATGGCCGCTGGCCGCGCAACGCGCCGTCCACGTGCGCAGCGCGGTGTTCCTGGAAGAACTGCTGCCGCGGATGCAAAGCCGGCCATGCCTGCTGGTTTCCAGTCCGGCGCATCTGACGCGCTTCCCGGAGAACGCCGTCAACAACCGGCAACCCAGCCGGCAGCCGCTGCCGACAGAATTGCGCGCCGTATTTTCTTCCGGCGGGCCGCTGACGGCAAAAGCCGCAAACGACGCGGCCGCTTTATTCGGCATTGCGCCGATTGAAATTTACGGCAGCTCGGAAACCGGCGGCATTGCCTGGCGCTGCCGCGATGAAAGCTGGACCGCACTGCCTGGCGTGCAATGGCGCGTGCAACCCGAGGAAGGCGTGCTGGAAGTTCGATCGCCTCATTTGCGCGACGCAGATTGGCTGCGCATGGCCGACCGCGCCACGATCGTCAATAGCGATAGCGGCAGTAACGATAACGACAGCGCCGCACCGCGCTTCATCTTGCAGGGCCGCACCGATCGCATCGTAAAACTGGCGGAAAAACGGATATCGCTGGATGCCATCGAACGCCGCCTGTTCGCTTCGCCGCTGGTGACCGAAGCCAGGGTTCTGCTTCCTTCGATGCCAAATTCATCAACCGCGCCATCGCGCCGCGCGGGTATCGCGGCCTTCATCGTCCTCAGCGAAAGCGGCCGCGCTGCTTTGGCGGCCGATGGCAAACTGGCGCTCAATCGGCAACTCAAGGCAGCGCTTTCGGATACCGTTGAAGCGGTCGCGCTGCCGCGCAGCTGGCGCTATCTGGATGCGTTGCCGCTCAATGCGCAAGGCAAAACCACGCATGCAGAATTATTGGCCTTACTGAATCCAGCCAATCCATCACGACCGACCATGCCCGGCGTCAAGCTCTGCCGGCAAGGACCGAACAACGTCGCACTGGAATTGCACATCCCCCGCGATCTGCTGTATTTCGATGGGCACTTCGATGCCGCCCCTATCCTGCCCGGCATCGCGCAGTTGAATTGGGCCATCGGTTTCGGCCGCCAATATTTCGATCTGCCGCCGGTGTTCACGGCGGTGCATGCGCTCAAATTTCAAAAAATCATCACCCCGGACAACACCGTCATGCTGGAACTGCAGCACGAGCCGTCCAAAGCGGCATTGCACTTCCGGCTGCATTCGGCGGCGGGCCAACATGCCAGCGGCCGCATCGTGTTTGCCCATGCCGATACGGCCGCTACGACCGACACCGCGCTTGGCCGGCCGCACATGCATAGCGAGGCTAAAAGCGATGTTTAAAGCCTGTGTCGTCATTCCGGTCTACAACCACGGCGAAGCAATCGGCGCGATGGCGGCCGGCGTATTGGCGCAACATATACATTGCATCCTGGTCGACGACGCCAGCGATGCCGCTTGCGCCGCCGTTCTCGACCGCCTTGCAGCCGGCGGCCCAACGCAAATAACGCTGCTGCGCCATTGCTTCAATCAAGGCAAAGGCGGCGCCGTGTTGAGCGGCTTTCAGCGCGCCGCGGAACTGGGCTACACGCATGTATTGCAGATCGATGCCGACGGCCAGCATCGCACCGAAGATATTCCACGCTTCCTGGCGATTGCGGAAGCGTATCCGCAAGCAGTCATCGCCGGCTGTCCGCAATACGATGACAGCGTTCCCAAACACCGGCTGTATGCGCGCTATCTCACGCACGTCTGGGTCTGGATCAACACCTTGTCGATGGCGATCACCGATTCCATGTGCGGCTTGCGGGTCTACCCGCTGGCATCGGTGCTGGCCCTGCATCACCGCCACCCCTTCGGCCGCCGCATGGATTTCGATACGGATGTGCTGGTCAGGTTGTATTGGGCCGGGCTGCATGTCATCAACGTGCCGGCCAGGGTCGGTTATCCCAGCGACGGCGTTTCGCACTTTCGCCTGCTGCGCGACAATCTGTTGATTACGCGCATGCATACCCGGCATTTTTTCGGCATGCTGCCGCGTGCGCCGCGCTTGATCATGCGGTATTTCGGCCGGCGGCCACCGCACACCCTGGTCACCTTGCACGCCGGCACCGGCGACAGCACTAGCACCGGCGCGGAGTCCAAATGACCCGCCGCAACAAGCATTGGGCGCAGATCAACGAGGTCAGCTTCGTCAGCGGCATGCGGCTGCTGTTCTTCATCTACCGGGTATTGGGCCGCTGGCCGTTTCGATTGGTGCTTTATCCGGTGATCGCCTGGTATGTGCTGACCAAGCCCCGCGCGCGTGCCGCTTCCCGGGAATTTTTACGCCAGATAAAATACAGCGATCCCGCCGCCGATGTCAGCACCGGCTGGTTCGGCGTAATGCGCCATTTCGCCTCCTTCGGCGAAAGTATCCTGGACAAGATGATGGTTTGGGGCGGCCAGTTCGATATGCATAACGTCAGGCAGATCGGACGCGAATTGCTGGCCGGCAATATCGCTGCCGGCCGCGGCGGGCTGCTGATCTGCACCCATCTGGGCAATCTGGAGTTATGCCGCGTGGTTTCGCGCCAATGCGCGACCATGAAGCTGACGGTATTGGTGCATACCAAGCACGCCAGGGCATTTAATAAGATGCTGGCGCAACTTTCACCCGACAGCACACTCAATCTGATGCAGGTTACCGAAATGTCGCCGGCCACCGCGATCGAATTGAGCCAACGCGTGAGCCGCGGCGAATTTGTCGTGATTGCCGGCGATCGCATTCCCGTGTCCGCCAAGCCACGCGTCAGCTTTGCATCCTTTCTGGGACGTCCCGCCCCCTTTCCGGTCGGGCCGTACGTATTGGGCAGCCTGTTGCAATGCCCGGTTTACCTGATGTTTTCGCGGCGCACGCGGGATGGCGCCGAACTGCATTTCGAACGTTTCCGCGACAATATCGTGCTGCCGCGCAAAGATCGCAATCAGGTGTTCGACGCATTGACCGCCGACTACGCGCAACGGCTGCAACACCACTGTTTGCAGACGCCATTGCAATGGTTTAATTTCTACGATTTCTGGCAGATGCCGGAAGTCTATACCGCACCATCGAAAGCCGACCATGAACCACGCTAACGCCGCTGCTCACGCGGCCGCTTCCGCTACTGCCGATACTGCCGCCAACGCTGCTGCCAACATCGCCGCCGGCGCCACTGTCATCTTCGATCGCGATCGCTTGCGCATCGAAGACATCACCGCCATCGCTGCCCGCCGCAACACCGTGGCACTCTCGGACGATCCGCAATTTCGCGCCGCGATCACACGCGGCGCCGACTTCCTCGACAAGCTGCTGCGCGAAGACGGCACGATCTACGGCGTCACCACCGGCTACGGCGATTCCTGCACGGTCACCGTGCCGCCGGAATTGATCGCCGATCTGCCGCATCATTTGTACACCTATCACGGCTGCGGCCTGGGCGACTATTTCGACGCGCCGCAAGTGCGCGCAATTCTCGCCACCCGGCTGGCTTCGCTGTGCAAGGGTTATTCCGGCGTCAGCGTCGGCTTGCTGGAACAGATCGCCCAACTGCTGCAACACGATCTGCTGCCGTTGATGCCATCGGAAGGATCGGTCGGCGCCAGCGGCGACTTGACGCCGTTGTCGTATCTGGCCGCAGTGCTATGCGGCGAACGTGAAGTCTGGCGCGAACAACAGCGTGTGCCGGCGGCGCAAGCGCTGGCCGATGCCGGCCTCAAGGCACTGCGCCTGCGCCCCAAGGAAGGCCTGGCGATCATGAACGGCACCGCTGTGATGACGGCGCTGGCCTGCCTGGCTTATGAGCGCGCCGAATACCTGATGCAGTTGTCCACGCGCATTACCGCGATGGCCAGTTTCGCGCTGGACGGCAATGCGCATCACTTCGACGAGACGCTGTTTTCGGTAAAACCGCACGCAGGCCAGCAGCAGATTGCCGCATGGCTGCGGCTGGATCTGGATTGCGAACAGCCGCACCGCAACGAAAAACGTCTGCAAGATCGCTATTCGATTCGTTGCGCGCCGCATGTCATCGGCGTACTGGCCGACGCGCTGCCGTGGATGCGCAGCTCGATCGAAAACGAACTCAACAGCGCCAACGATAATCCCATCATCGACGCCGATAACGAACGCGTTTTGCATGGCGGCCATTTCTACGGCGGTCACATCGCGTTTGCAATGGACAGCATGAAAAACACGATCGCCAATATCGCCGATCTGCTCGACCGCCAGATGGCTTTGCTGGTCGATACCCGTTACAACAACGGCCTGCCGTCCAATCTGTCGGCGGCGTCCGGCCCGCGCGCGGCAATCAATCACGGCCTCAAGGCATTGCAGATCAGCGCTTCCGCATGGACCGCGGAAGCGCTCAAACTGACCATGCCGGCATCGGTTTTTTCGCGTTCCACCGAATGCCATAACCAGGACAAAGTCAGCATGGGCACCATCGCCGCGCGCGATTGCCTGCGCGTGCTGACGCTGACCGAACAAGTACTGGCCGCATTGCTCATCACGGTACGCCAGGGCGTCGCGCTGCGTGCCGGCATGCAATCGGCATCCGCGCCGGCGCTGGAAACTTTGCCCGGCGGACGGCTGGCGCACATGCAGCACATGCTGGCGGCCGACATCACACTGATCGAAGAAGACCGCATGCTGGAGCCGGACCTGCGCCGCCTGCTGGACCATATCCGCAACCGGAAGTGGGATCTGTATGGAGCGTAAGGATGGAGCATGATTCATTGAAACGCAGCAAAGACAATCCGCCCAACTGGAGCGCCGAGATAGAGCTGCAAATCCAGTTCTTCGATCTCGATCCGATGGAAGTGGTCTGGCATGGCCGTTACGTCCAGTATCTGGAAACGGCGCGCTGCGCCCTGTTCGAGAAAATCGAATACAACTATCCGCAGATGAAGATGTCCGGTTATGCGTGGCCCGTCATCGATCTGCATCTGCGCTATGCCGCGCCGGCTGTGTTCATGCAGCGCATTAAAGTGCGCGCTACTGTAGTCGAATGGCTGAACCGCCTGAAAATCGCCTACGAGATCAGCGATGCCGAAACAGGACGCCGCCTTACGCGCGCCACGACGGTGCAAGTCGCGGTTGAAATCGCCAGCGGCGAAATGTGTTTTGCATCGCCACCGATATTGCTGCAAAAACTAGGGATCGAATCGTGATCGAGAATAATATTCAAAGCAAGCCGCAAACCAGACTTCAAAGCGTTTTCCAAAACGTGCTGCAACGCGGCCGCATCAAAACCGGCGCTTCCCTTTCCGTGATGCTGCTCGGTATTGCCTGCAGCGTCGGCGCCGGCCAGGCTTACGCCGCTGCACCGGTCGCGCAAATTCAGGCGGTGCTGGCCAAACCGGATGTCATGTGCGGCCGCTTCGATCAAAACAAGCAATTGGTCGGCATCAAGAAACCGCTGGCGTCGAGCGGACGCTTTTGCGTAGTCGTCGGCAAAGGCGTGTTGTGGCGCACCCTGCAGCCGTTTCCCGCCACGATGCGGCTGACGCGCGATGAAATCGTGCAGATACAGGGCGATCGCGTGGCGCTGCGGCTGGATGCGAAACAGGAACCGGTCGTCAAGATGATCAACAGCGTCCTGTTCTCGCTGCTGTCGGGCGATCTGAGCCAGCTCAACCAACTGTTCGACATGGACGGCAGCATTAATGGCAAGCAGTGGAAAGTCGCGCTGACCGCCAAGCAGCCGGCGCTGGCAAAAGCCATCGGCGCGATTGCGCTGGAAGGCAGCGATTATGTGAAAAAAGTCACCATCAACGAAGCCGGCGGCGACCATACCGATATTCTGTTTTCCGATATCCATAGCGGCCCGCAAGCACTGAGCGCGGAAGACGGAGCGGCGTTTGCGCAATAAGGCTGACATGCCCGTTGGCAAGCCCGCCAGCGCCGGCAATAACAGCGGCCGGCGCGGTTTCCGGCAACGCCACGCCGCCCTTTTGTGGCTGCTGGTCGCCGCACTCTTGCTCGGTCATAACGGTTATCTGTGGATGATCCAGCGCATCACGCCGAATACCGACATCCTCGCCTTGCTTCCGGCGCAACAGCAAGACCCGGTCAAGCAGCAAGCCTTCGATCACATGGTGGATTCGGCCCAGCAGCGGCTGGTGGTGCTGGTCGGCGCATCCGACTGGCAACAGGCGCAGCGCGCCGCCGATGCCTACCGCGCCGTGATTTCACGCCGCCCCGATCTGCTGACGCAGGATGATGCCGCATCGGAACAAAACCAGCGCGATTGGCTGACGCCGTTCACCGGCAGCCGGCTCGGATTGCTGACGCAACAGCAGCGCAGCGATCTGCAAAACCAGCCTGCCAATTATTGGACCCAGCGCGCACTGAGCGGTCTGTACGGCGCCTTCGGCGGTCCGCGGCTAGGCGCATGGCAAGACGATCCGTTCGGTCTCTTCAGCAGTTGGGTGCAGACGCGTGCCCAGGAAACGCCGGTGCGGCCGCGCGACGGCAAGCTGTTCGTCGAAGCCGAGGGCCGTTCTTATGTGGTCTTGCTGCTGCGCTTGCACCAGCCGGCGTTTGCGATGTCGACGCAAGAGGCGGTGATGCCAATGGTCGATGCCGCCAAACAGGCGGCATTGCAAGCCGTGCCGAAAAGCGAAATCATTACCGCCGGCGTGGTGTTGCATGCGGCGGCGGCCAGCGCGCAGGCCGCCGGCGAAATGTCCACCATCGGCATCGGTTCGCTGCTCGGCATCCTACTGATGATGTGGCTGACCTTCCGCTCGCCGAAACCGATCGCGCTGATCGCCGTATCGATCGCCATCGGCTGCCTCGGCGCCTTGTCGGTCTGCTGGCTGCTGTTCGGCCAGATCCATCTGCTGACCCTGGTGTTCGGCGCCAGCCTGATCGGCATCGCACAGGATTACGGCATCTATTTTCTATGCTGCCGCCTGCGCGCGGATCATCAGCACACTCAGCAAATCCGCGGCGAACAAAATCTATTGCGCCCGAATTTATTACGGCGAATATGGCCGGGCCTCTGCCTGACATTGGCCGCCGCGCTGATCGGCTATCTGGGATTGGCATTGACGCCGTTTCCGGGTCTGCGCCAAATGGCCGTCTTTTCCGGATTGGGGCTGATCTTCGCCTGGCTGACAGTGCTGTGCTGGTTTCCGGTTTTTACCGGCGCCGGCACGCTGCGCGCCAGCAAACTGGCATTGGCATTCGGCGCCAGCCGGGCGCGCTGGCCGCTGCTGCGCGGCAATCGCGCCGGCTTTTTCGCCGTCGTATTATTTATCGCGATTGCAGCGTTCGGCATCGCGCGCCTTCAGGTCAGCGACGATATCCGCTCTCTGCAAAAGCCGCCGGCCGATCTGCTGGCCGACCAGATCAAATTGGGCCGTCTGCTGGATGCGCCGACGCCGGTGCAGTTTTACCTGATCCGCGCCGACACCACAGAACAATTGCTGCAACGGGAAGAAGCGCTGCAAACCCGCTTGCAAGCACTGATCGATCGCAAAATCATCAGCGGCTATCAGGCCATTTCAAGCTGGGTGCCGTCGGCCAAGCGCCAACATGAAAATCAGCAATTGGCGCAAACCGCTTTACTGGCCGAAGACGGCCGCGGCCCCCTGCCGGCGATTGCGCAGCAAATCGGTGAAGATGCTGCATGGGTCGCAAAAATGAAAGCCGGCATCGCCGCGCCGCAAGCCTTGTTGACGCCGGAAGCATTTTTGCAAACCCCGGCCGGCGAGCCTTCGCGTTATTTGTGGTTGGGAAAAATCAGTGGCGCCGGCACCAAAAACGCCAAATACGCCAGCATCGTGGCATTGCGCGGGCTGAATAATTACGCCAATCTGCCGTTGCTGGCGCAGGCAGCCGATCCGGCGCAAGAAGTGCAATGGGTCGATAAAGTCGGCGAAATTTCCGGTGTGCTGGGCAGTTACAGGCGCTATATGAGCTGGGTCGCGGCAGGTGCGTATGTGGCCATATTTGCGCTGCTGTTCTGGCGTTACCGGCTGGCCGCCTGGCGCGTCTTGCTGCCGCCGGCAGCCGCCAGCGTGGCGACTTTGGCCGCGCTCGGCTGGCTCGGCCTGCCGCTGCAGCTTTTTCACGTCCTGGCGCTGATGCTGATCCTCGGCCTCGGCGTCGATTACGGTATCTTCCTGCGCGAAGAACCGGACCGGCGCGATCGCTTCGCCTGGCTGGCCGTCGGCCTGTCGGCCGTCAGCGCCTTGCTGGCGTTCGGCTTGCTCGCGCTGAGCCAGACGCCGCCGCTGCATGCCTTCGGGCTCACCATGCTGATCGGTATGGCCGTGGTCTGGCTGATCGCGCCCTGTACTGCATCCGGCAACGGATTCAGCAATGAATCAAGCAACGAATCAAACAACACATCCGGCAGCGCGCAAGCGCCTGCAGCATTCAACAATATCAAGGAAATCAATGATTGAGCAATGCGAAGTTGTCATTATCGGCGCAGGTCCCGCCGGCGCGGTCGCGGCAGCTTTGCTGCGTCAACAAGGACGTCATGTCATTGTGCTTGAGCGCGAACAATTCCCGCGCTTCTCGATCGGCGAAAGCCTGCTGCCGCAAAGCATGCAATACATCGAACAGGCCGGTATGCTGCAGGCAGTGGTCGAAGCCGGTTTTCAATACAAGAACGGCGCCGCCTTCGTGCGCGGCGATCGCTACACCGCCTTCGATTTCCGCGACAAGCATTCAACCGGCTGGGGCACCACTTATCAGGTGCAGCGCGCCGCGTTCGATCTGGTGCTGGCAACAGAAGCTGCGCGCCAGGGCGCCGATCTGCGCTATCGGCATCAAGTGTCGGCAGTCGATTTTTCCGGCGACAATGCGCTGCTGACCGCAACCGGCCCGGACGGCGTCTCTTATCAAATCGGGGCGCGCTTCGTGCTCGATGCCAGCGGCTTCGGCCGCGTGCTGCCGCGTTTGCTCGATCTGGAACAGCCCTCCAATTTTCCGGTGCGCGGCGCGATCTTCACGCACATCGAAGACGGCATTACCGATCCCCAATTCGATCGCAACAAGATCCGCGTCTGCGTCCATCCCGATCATTGCAATGTCTGGTACTGGCTGATTCCGTTCGCCGGCGGCCGCTGCTCGATCGGCATCGTGGCGGAACAGGCATTCCTGGCGCAATATTCCGGCACCGAAACCGAACGGCTGCAAGCACTGGTGAATGCAGAACCGACCCAGCAACGCTTGCTGGCCAATGCCAAATGGGATACGCCGGTCCGCCAGATCGTGGGCTACTCATCGAATGTCAAACAACTGTGGGGCAAGAACTATGCGCTGCTGGGCAACGCCGGCGAATTCCTCGATCCGGTATTTTCGTCCGGCGTCACCATCGCGGTAAAATCGGCCAGCCTGGCGGTAGCTTGCCTGGAGCGTCAGCTCAGCGGCGATACCAATGGCGGTGCCCCGGACTGGGAAGCGGACTTTGCCGTGCCGCTCAAGAAAGGCGTCGACACCTTCCGTACCTTTGTCGAATCCTGGTATGCGGGCGGTTTTCAGGACATTATTTTCCACGAGCCGCAACAACCCGAAATTCGCCGTATGATTTCCTCGATTCTGGCCGGTTATGCCTGGGATGAAAGCAATCCTTACGTGAAAGAAAGCCAGCGTCGATTGACTGCGCTGGAGACGCTATGCAAGCCACAGTAAAAACCGGGCGCCGCAGTTTGCCGTCATTGGCGGCATGGCCGACCTTACTGCTGACTTTGCCTATATTGCTGCTCGCACTGGCCGGATGCAGCAGCCTGCGGGGTACGGCAGCGCAGGCGCCCAAGCCGCCGCCGGCGCGCCTGGGCCTGAAATTGTCGCCCGCTTCGCTGGGGCAAACCCTCAGCCTGCAGCAGCATATGAAAGTCGAGCGCGCCGGCCGTACCGACGAACTCGATACGGCACTGGAGATCGACCCGGATCAATTGACATTGGTCGGGCTGGCGTTCGGGCAACGGGTGATGACACTGGAATACGACGGCAAGGAATTGAAGACCTGGCGTCATTTCATGCTGCCGCCGCAAGTACGCGGCGAGGACGTGCTGGAAGATATGCAATTGACCTTATGGCCGGCGCAGGCGATCCGCGCCGCGCTGCCGGCCGGTTGGGATCTGCGGGACAGTGCGCCCGTCCCGCCCGGCGCCGGCTGGCAGCGTATCCTGTCGTTCGAAGGAGAGACGATCATGACCATCGATTATGCGGGCAAGCAGCGCTGGGGCGGCCAGGTGGTGCTGAACAATCTGCGGTATCACTACAAGCTGACGATTACGTCGGCCGCGGGCGACGCCTGACCATGATTTATCTGAATCAACTCGGCATGCTGTGCGCCCTCGGCGCCACGCCCGGCGCTATCGCGGCAGCGATGTTTGCCGGGCGCAGCGGCTTGCGCCAGGACATGCTTTATCTGCCTGCCATGGCATTGCCGATCGGTGCTGTCGATGCCGTATTGCCGGGCGTGGATCACTTGCCCTTGGGCGAGCGCAGCCGCAATAATCAACTGGCCCTGGCGGCGTTGGCGCAAATCCGTCCGGCCGTGGATGCCGCCATTGCGTTATACGGCGCGGACCGCGTCGGCGTGATCGTCGGCACCAGTACTTCCGGCATCGCCGAGGGCGAAGCCGCGCTGCGTCAATATGACCAGGACGGCAGCTTGCCTGCGCATTTCCACTACCGGCAACAGGAATTGGGTTCGCCCGCCGCTGCGCTCTCGTTGACGCTGGGCCTGGGCGGACCGGCGTACACCCATTCCAGCGCCTGTGCTTCAAGCGCCAAAGCGATGGCGAGCGCGGCGCGGCTGCTCAATATGGGCATATGCGACGCAGTCATCACCGGCGGCATCGATACCTTATGCGGCTTTACGCTGGCCGGCTTTGCCGCGCTGGAATCGGTCAGCCCGACCCGCTGCCTGCCGTTCAGCGCCAATCGCAACGGCATCAATATCGGCGAAGGCGCGGCGCTGTTTCTGATGAGCCGCGACGAGGCGACGGTCGCGCTGACCGGCTGGGGCGAATCGTCGGATGCGCATCATATTTCGGCGCCGGACCCGAGCGGCCGCGGCGCTACGCTGGCGATACAACAAGCGCTGCAACGCGCCGGCCTCAAGCCGGATGCCATCGATTACATTAATCTGCACGGCACCGCGACATTGCAAAACGACGCAATGGAAAGCCTGGTCATCAACGCGCTGTTCGGCGATCGGGTGGCGGCCAGCTCGACCAAGCCGCTGACCGGCCACGCCCTGGGCGCGGCCAGTGCGGTTGAAGCCGGCCTGTGCTGGCTGGCGATGCAGGACAGCAATCCGCAAGGTATGCTGCCGCCGCATCTGTGGGATGGCGCACCCGATGCGGCCTTGCCGCCGCTGCAACTGGCCGCGCCGCAGCAGACATTGGGACGTCCGCTACGCCGGGTCTTGAGCAATTCATTTGCCTTCGGCGGCATCAATGCAGCGTTGATTTTCAGGAGGCAGTGATGAGTCCAATCCCCCCGATCGCCAGCCTGGTGCCGCATTCGGCCAGCATGCTGCTGCTGGACCGCGTAGTGGCCGCCGATGCCGATAGCCTGCAAGCCGAAGTCGGCATTACAGCGCAAACCCTGTTTGCGGATGCCAACGGCGTCGGCAGCTGGATCGGCGTCGAATACATGGCACAGGCGGTCGCCGCGTTTGCCGGACTTGTTGCACATAACGCCAGCGCCGGCGGCTCCCTCCCCTCAGTCAAAATCGGTTTCCTGCTGGGCAGCCGCCGCTATAGCGCCAGCCGCGGCCATTTCGCGCTTGGCAGCACTTTGCAGATTCACGTGCTGAAATTGCTGCAAGCCGAAAACGGTTTAGGTTCGTTCGATTGTTTCATCGCCGATGGCGAAGAGCGCATCGCAAGCGCCACGCTGACCGTATTCCAACCGCCTGATCTGGCAACGTTTCTTGAAGAAAGCGCTGTATGAGCAAAACAGTATTAGTGACCGGTTCCAGCCGCGGCATAGGCCGTGCGATTGCGTTGCGCCTGGCGCGCGACGGTTTCGACATCGTGCTGCATTGCCATAGCAGGCGCGACGCGGCCGATCAGGCGGCGCAGGAAATTGTTGCGCTGGGACGACAGGTGCGCGTGCTGCAATTCGACCTTGCCCAGCGCGATGAAGTCGCGCAAATCCTGCTGGCCGATATCGCTGCCCACGGCTGTTATTACGGCGTGGTCTGCAACGCCGGCATCGCCCGCGACAACGCATTCCCATTGATGTCCGGCGAAGACTGGGATAGTGTTCTCAAAACCAATCTGGACGGCTTTTACAACGTGCTGCAGCCCTTGGTCATGCCGATGGTGCAGCGCCGCGCGCCGGGCCGCATCGTGACGCTGGCGTCGGTGTCGGGACTGATCGGCAATCGCGGTCAGGTCAATTACAGCGCGGCCAAAGCAGGTATCATCGGCGCCACCAAAGCACTGGCGCTGGAACTTGCAAAACGTCAGATAACCGTTAATTGCGTCGCGCCCGGCGTGATTCAAACCGATATGCTGGAGGCTGCACCGATGGAAGAAATCCTGAAACTGATTCCGGCGCGCCGGATAGGCCGGCCGGAAGAAGTGGCCGCCACGGTCAGTTTTCTGATGGCCGACGACGCCGCCTATATCACGCGCCAGGTGATCTCGGTCAACGGCGGTCTGGCATGAGCGGCCGCATGGAGATGGAGCGCCGGGTCGCGGTGACCGGCATGGCCGGCATCAGCCCGATCGGCTGCGACTGGCATACTGTCGGCGCGCGCCTGCGCAGCTATCGCAATGCCGTGGTCAGGATGGATGAATGGGACGTGTACCACGGTCTGCACACGCGGCTGGGCGCACCGGCGGCGGAATTCGCTTTGTCGGATCGCTATAACCGCAAAACCACGCGCAGCATGGGCCGCGTGGCGCTGATGGCGACCCGCGCCAGCGAACTGGCGCTGATCGACGCCGGCCTGCTGGATCATCCGCTGCTGACCGGCGGCATGCTCGGCGTGGCTTACGGCTCATCGACCGGCAGCCCGAAAGCGGTCGGCGATTTCAGCATGATGCTGCTGGAAAAATCGACCCAGAATATCAATGCGACGACCTATATCAAGATGATGTCGCATACGGCGCCGGTCAACATCGGCGTATTTTTCGGTGCGGCCGGACGCATCATTACTACTTCCAGCGCCTGCACTTCCGGCAGCCAGGGCATCGGTTATGCATTCGAGGCCATCCGCAGCGGACGCCAGCTCGCGATGATCGCCGGCGGCGCCGAAGAATTGTGCGCCACCGAAGCCGCGGTATTCGATACGCTGTACGCCACCAGCGTGCGCAACGACACGCCGCAACTCACGCCGACGCCGTTCGATGCGCAACGCGACGGCCTGGTCATCGGCGAAGGCGCCGGCACGCTGATCCTGGAAAACCTGGAACATGCGCAAGCGCGCGGCGCCAGAATCTACGCCGAGCTGGTCGGCTTCGGCACCAACAGCGACGGCTGCCATGTCACCAATCCGAATGCCGCCACCATGCGCACCGCGATCGAGCTGGCGCTGGCCGACGCCGCCCTGCCTGCATCGGCCATCGGTTATATCAATGCCCACGGCACCGGCACCCAGCAAGGCGATGTCGCCGAATCGCACGCCACCGCGCAAGTATTCGGCAACGGCACGCCGATCAGTTCGCTGAAAAGTTATATGGGCCATACCCTGGGCGCTTGCGGTGCGCTCGAAGCCTGGCTCAGCATCGAGATGATGCGAGACAACTGGTTTGCGCCGACCGTCAATCTAAAAAACGTCGATCCGCAATGCGCGGAACTGGATTACATCATCGGTGAAGGCCGCACACTGGATTGCGACTATGTCATGTCGAATAACTTCGCCTTCGGCGGCATCAACACTTCATTAATCTTCAAGCGCTATTCCGCGTAATCGTCTAATCGTTAGGGAACCACCATGCAGCCGTGCATCCGCCAACACCCCGCCCCCCTGCTATTAACAGCCTTGTTTTCGACGGCGCTGTTTTCCGCTTGCGCCGCGCCGCTGGCGCAGGCGCGCGATACTAAATTGTTGCTGCCGATCGCCGAGGCGATGACGCAAATCGACGATGCCGATCCTGATCGCGGGCCGGTGATGTTTTTCTTCGGCGATCAAAAATATCCGAAAGTGCAGGAAAAGCTCGGCGGCGATGTCTCCAACCGGAAAACCAATGCCTTCGGCAAAGCCGATGAAACCGCCTGCAATTGGGTTTTTCTGTCCAGCCTGGTTTCGCTGGAAAAGGAAGCCGAGGAAGTCGGCGCCAATGCGGTGGTGAATATTGTCAGCTATTACAAGAAAAATGAAATGTCCAGTCCGATGTTGTTCGAATGCCATGCAGGCGCAATCATGGCGGGCGTGGCGCTCAAGGGCGACTTTGTAAAGATCGCGGGTCATTAATCGGCAACTGCGTGGCAACTGCGCGTAACAGCGACGCTGTAATATCTTGAACAAGAATGCCCTGATCTGGATTACATTATCGGCGGCAACAAAATAAACAACTTAACCCCGACCAGGAGCCCTCATGCAGCTTTCACGTTCTCTGCTTCTCACTATTTCACTGATCGCCGGCGCCACTACCGCTCTCCCAGCCATGGCGCGCGATACCAAATTGAATTTGCCGATCGATATCGCGATGCAAGGAAAAAGCAAAGCCGAAGCTACGCAAGGCACCGTGAAATTCTTTTTCGGCGATCAAAAACATCCCAAGGTTTTGCAAAAAATGGGAATGGATACGTCCAATCGCAAAACCAATGCTTTCGGCAAGTCCGACCAGACTGCTTGCAACTGGGTATTCCTCGGCGCATTGATCGCACTGGAAAAGCGTGCTGAGCAATTGGGCGCCAACGCTGTTGTCAATATCGTCAGCTATTACGATAAAAATGAAGTATCGAGCCCGACGGATTTCGAATGCCACTCAGGTGCGATCATGGCAGGCGTTGCGCTGAAAGGCGACTTTGTGAAGATTGCCGATCATTAAGTAAATCGGTTCATCTTTTGTGAGTATTCTTTGAATTTTGCCTCTGAGGTGACCCTTCGACACGGCCTGCGGCCTGCTCAGGGCGAACGGGGTTTTTGTGAAAATTTAGAAAAAAACCGTTCGCCCTGAGCAGGCCGCAGGCCGTGTCGAAGGGTCACCTCAACAGGTAAAACTTAAAGAAAAAACGGCGCGTCTATATGCGAGACGCGCCGTTTTTCATTGTGCCGACTGGATTACATCGAACCGATTTTCCTAGCGATCCGACAAAGCATCCACCACGCACAGCGCCGTCATGTTGACGATGCGGCGAACCGTGGCAGACGGTGTCAGGATATGCACAGGCTTGGCGCAACCCAGCAGGATCGGGCCGATCGCCACACCATTGCCCGAGGTCGTCTTCAACAGGTTATAGGCAATATTGGCCGATTCGATATTCGGCAATACCAGCAGATTGGCATCGCCGGTCAATGGCGAATTCGGCATCTGTTGGCGCAACAGGGTATTGTCGAGCGCTGCGTCGCCATGCATTTCGCCGTCGACTTCCAGGTCCGGCATTTGCTGCCGCACCAAGGCCAGCGCGGCGCGCATTTTTTGCGCAGACTCGCTGTTGTTGGAACCGAAATTGGAATGCGACAACAAGGCCGCACGCGGCTGCAGACCGAAGCGCCGCATTTCTTCCGCGGCCATCACGGTGATTTCCGCCAATTGCGCCGCGTTCGGATTTTCGTTGACATGGGTATCGACCAGCACCAGTTGGCGATCGGTAAGGATCAGACCGTTCATCGCTGCGTAGACATTCACGCCTTCGCGCTTGCCCAGCACCTGATCGATGTAGCACAAATGCAATTGGGTGGTGCCGAACGTGCCGCAGATCATGCCGTCGGCATGGCCTTTGTGAATCGCCATGGCGCCGATCAGCGTATGGCGGCGGCGCATTTCCAGTTTCGCGTATTGCTCGGTGACACCCTTGCGATCGGTCATCGCCAGATAGGTCTGCCAGTAATCGCGATAGCGTGCATCGAAGTCCGGATTGATCACTTCGAAATCGATGCCCGGCTTGAGGCGCAGGCCGAATTTCTGGATGCGCTGCTCCAGCACGGCAGGACGTCCGACCAGGATCGGGCGCGCCAGATGTTCGTCGATAATGACTTGCACCGCGCGCAATACTTTCTCTTCTTCGCCTTCGGCATAGACGATGCGCTTGCGATCGTCCGGCGCCTTCTTGGCGATCTGGAACAAAGGACGCATGAACGTGCCGCTGCGATAGACGAACTGTTGCAGGCGGTCGATGTAGGCTTCCATGTCCTGGATCGGACGGGCGGCAACACCGGAGGTTTCTGCTGCGCGCGCCACTGCCGGCGCGATCTTGATCATCAGACGCGGATCGAACGGTTTCGGAATAATGAATTCCGGACCGAACGCCATGTTGCTGATGCCGTATGTGGTGGCGACGATATCGGATTGCTCGGCTTGCGCCAGATCGGCGATCGCGTGCACCGCGGCGATTTCCATCTCGCGGGTAATGGTGGTCGCACCGGAATCCAGCGCGCCGCGGAAGATGTACGGGAAGCAGAGAACGTTGTTGACCTGATTCGGATAGTCGGAACGGCCGGTGGCGATGATTGCATCGTCGCGCACTGCCTTGACTTCTTCAGGGGAGATTTCCGGCGACGGGTTGGCCAGCGCCAGCACCAGCGGACGCGGCGCCATCGCCAACACCATATCCTGTTTCAAGACGCCGGCAGCCGACAAGCCGAGGAAAATATCCGCGCCCGGGATAATCTCGGCCAAAGTACGCGCCTTGGTATCTTGCATGAAACGTTCTTTGTCCGGATCCATCAATTCGGTGCGGCCTTTATAGACCACGCCTGCCAGATCGGTGACAAAAATGTTTTCGATCGGAAACCCGAGATCGAGGATCAGATCCAGGCAGGCCAGCGCGGCAGCGCCGGCGCCGGAAACCACCAGTTTGCAATCCTTCATCTGTTTGCCGACCAGCTTCAGGCCGTTCAGAATGGCCGCGCCGACGATGATCGCAGTACCGTGCTGATCGTCATGGAAGACCGGGATCTTCATCCGGTCGCGCAGTTTGCGTTCGATATAGAAACACTCGGGCGCTTTGATGTCTTCCAGATTGACGCCGCCGAAAGTCGGTTCCAGCGCGGCGATGATGTCGCACAGCTTATCCGGATCGGTTTCGTTGATCTCGATGTCGAAGACGTCGATGCCGGCGAATTTCTTGAACAGCACGCCCTTGCCTTCCATCACCGGCTTGGAAGCCAGCGGGCCGATATTGCCCAAGCCCAACACGGCGGTACCGTTGGTGATGACGGCGACCAGATTGCCGCGTGCGGTGTATTTGAATGCGTTGGCCGGATCGGCCACGATTTCTTCGCAGGCGGAAGCGACCCCCGGCGAATACGCCAGCGCCAGATCGCGCTGGTTACTGAGTTGTTTGGTGGGCGTGACGCTGATCTTGCCTGGCGTCGGGAACTGATGGTATTCCAACGCAGCTTGACGTAACTGCTGACGAAGCTGTTCTTTTTGATCGATCATCGAATCCATAGCGCTGCGTCTCTTTATAGTGAACACGGAAGAGTGGGGATTTTACCAGAGTAGCGGAACTTTATTTCATCAAATCCTGGCTGTTATACCCCGGCAAACACGATCTGCCCCCCGTGCAGTGCAGCATTAGGTACAATCGCCGCCATGTCCGAATTCGATCTCATCGCCCGCTATTTCACCCGTCCCGCCGTCCCAGGCCAGGCTGTGCTGGGCATCGGCGACGATTGTGCGTTGTTGCAGCCGAAACCCGGCATGCAACTGGCCATTTCCTCCGACATGCTGGTCGAAGGACGCCATTTCTTCCCGGCTGCGGATGCGCTGGCGTTGGGCCATAAGTGCCTGGCGGTCAATTTATCCGATCTGGCCGCCATGGGCGCGCAGCCGCTGGCTTTTACCCTGGCCCTGGCGCTGCCGGCGGCACAGGATGCCTGGCTGGAGCCGTTTTCCAGGGGCTTGCTGGCGTTGGCGGATTTGCATGGCTGCGAACTGATCGGCGGCGATACCACCAAAGGCCCGCTGACGATCAGCATCACGATTTTCGGCGAAGTGCCGGCCGGCGCCGCTTTACGCCGCGATGCAGCAAAAGTCGGCGACGATATCTGGGTTTCCGGCACGCTGGGCGATGCACGGCTGGCATTGGCCGGTTACCGTAACGAACTGACGCTCACTGCCGCCGACCAGCAAGCAGCGGGGGAACGCATGCATTGCCCGACTCCCCGCATCGCGCTGGGCCTGGCGCTGCGCGGCATTGCGCATGCCGCCATCGATATTTCAGACGGATTGAGCGGCGATCTGGGACATATTCTGGAGCGCTCCGGCGTCGGCGCGGTACTCGACGTCGATGCCTTGCCGGCCGGCCCGGTGCTGCAGCGGCAACCGCAGGCACTGCAACGCCGTTTCACTTTGGCCGGCGGCGACGATTACGAACTCTGCTTTACCGCGCCCAGCGATCGACGCAAGGCGGTATTGCGCGCCGCGGCCGGCATGCAAGTTACGCGCATCGGCAGTATCGAATCCGCAACGGGCCTGCGTTTTTGCGATAAAAATGGCGCAGCACTGGATATTGCCGTTTCTTCCTTCGATCATTTTTCCTGATGACTTCCGACAAAAAACGTTCGCGCTCAAGCGCCCGCTTCATGCTGTCGCATCCGGCGCACTGGATGGCCCAAGGCTTCGGCAGCGGTCTGGCGCCGATCATGCCGGGGACTTTCGGCACCTTGCTCGGCTGGCTGTCCTTCGATGTGCTGAGCGTGCGCTGGCCGTTGCTGTTTACGCCCGTCAATTGGCTCGTCATTGTGGTCATCGGCTTCATTCTCGGGGTCTGGGTGTGCGGCAAAACCGGCCGCGATATGGGCCAGCCGGATCACGGCAGCATGGTGTGGGATGAAATCATCGCGATGTGGCTGGTGCTGGCCATCGTGACGCCGGCCAATCTCAAAACCCAGCTCTGGGCCTTTATTTGTTTTCGTTTCTTCGATATGGTCAAACCGCCGCCGATCGCTTATTTCGATCGTCGCTACAAAGGCGGTTTTGGTGTAATGTGGGACGACATTGTGGCTGCGTTCTATACGCTGCTGGTGTTTGCTCTGTGGCGGGTGATCAGTGGCTGAACAACAACCGGGCATCTGAGCATCCGACAAACGCCCGCACCGATCGACGCTGCAATTTTCGAAACAGCTTTGGCACTATTGAGGAGATCACGATGAATTCAGGCAGGCAAACCAAAATCCTCGAGCTGGCAGCCAGCGTCGGACAGTTATTAAAAGAGAAACACCTGTTTGCGGTAACCGCCGAATCATGCACCGGCGGCGGCGTAGCACAGGCGATCACCGAAATCGCCGGGTCATCGAGCTGGTTCGATTGCGGTTTCGTGACCTATTCGAATGCGTCCAAAAACGAATTGCTGGATATTTCCGAAGCGCTGATTGCGCAGCATGGCGCCGTCAGCGAAGAAATCGCAGCGGCGATGGCTGAAAGCGCGCTGGCCAACAGTAATGCCGACGTTGCGCTGTCGACCACCGGCATTGCCGGCCCCGATGGCGGCGTGCCGGGAAAACCGGTCGGCACCGTCTGCTTCGGCTGGGTCGTCAACCAGATCACGCATACCGAACGCCTGGTTTTCAGCGGCGACCGCCAAGCGGTGCGCGAGCAAAGTGTGTTGCATGCCCTGCAAGGACTGCAGCGTTACTTGACCTGCTGAACCCGGCTTGCGGCGTTGATCGCATCGCGCGTCTCTAATGCAACGCGCCGCGCTGCTGCGGCGAATTCAGCGAGGTCCGCCGATTTAGGCGCCGCATACAAAATGGCGCGCGACGAACTGATCATCAAGCCGCGGCCGCCGGCAATGCCGCCCGCCGCCACTGTCGCGGCAATATCGCCGCCCTGCGCGCCGATACCCGGCACCAGCAACGGCATGTTGCCGACCAGGTTGCGCACCTCGGCCAGCTGCTGTGGCCAGGTGGCGCCGGTCACCAGCGCGCAGTTGCCGTGGGTGTTCCAGTCGTTCGCGATGATCTTCGCCACGTGCTGGTACAGCGGCAGGCTGGCGCCATCGGTGTCACGCACCAGCAGATCCTGCAGATCGGCGGCGCCGGGGTTGGAGGTGTGACAGAGCAGGATCACGCCCTTGTCCGCACGCTCGAGGAACGGCTGCACCGAATCGCGCCCCAGGTAGGGGTTCAGGGTCACCGCGTCGGCCTGGTAGCGATCGAACGCCTCGCTGGCGTAGTGCTGCGCGGTGCTGCCGATGTCGCCGCGCTTGGCGTCGAGGATGACCGGCACGCAAGGATGCCGTGCGTGGATATGCGCGATCAGCCGTTCCAGCGACTCCTCTGCACGCAGCGCGGCGAAGTGGGCGATCTGCGGCTTGAATGAGCAGACCAGATCGGCGGTGCTATCGACGATGTCGCGGCAGAATTCGAACACCGCATCCGCGTGGCCTTTCAGGTGCGCTGGAAATTTGGCGGGCTCGGGA
>DASYCG010000029.1:0-7572 GCA_036500325.1 Herbaspirillum sp.
CGGAGGAGGTGGCGGCAGGCCGCCGGGGGACACGAACGGAGTACAAGCTGCCGCCACAGCCCGCGCCCTTATCGAAGAGGCAATCACCGCCCTCCAAAAAAACTTAAAAGATATCAGTCCCCTGCAATCGTCATGCTCTCAATCAATATCGACCCGGTTTCCTTGGTCCCGCGAATCAAGGTATCGCTGCCGATGGCCACGATCTGGCGCAACATTTCTTTCATGTTGCCTGCAATCGTGATTTCTTCCACCGGATATTGGATCACGCCGTTTTCGACCCAGTATCCCGACGCGCCGCGTGAATAATCGCCGGTCACGTAATTGACGCCCTGCCCCATCAATTCGGTCACCAGCAAGCCGGTTCCCATTTTCTTCAGCATCGCCTTGAAATTGTCGGATGGCTTGGTCTCGGTCGAACTGATGGTCAGATTATGCGAACCGCCGGCATTGCCGGTGGTCTGCATGCCGAGTTTGCGGGCCGAATATGTCGACAGGAAATAACCTTGCACCATGCCGTCTTCGACAACTTTGCGGCGGCTGGTCTTGACGCCTTCATCATCGAATGGCGATGAACCGACCGCGCCGGGAATATGCGGGTCTTCCACGATCTGGATATGCGGCGCGAATACCGGCTTTCCCAGCGAATCCATCAAAAATGTCGATTTGCGATACAGCGCACCGCCCGACACCGCCTGCACGAAAGTACCGAGCAGACCCGCCGCCAGCGGCGCTTCGAACAATACCGGGCATTTGCGCGTCGTCAGCTTGCGGGCATTCAAACGCGCCAGCGCACGCTCTGCCGCATAGCGTCCGATTGCTTCCGGCTTCGCCAGTTTTTTCGGATCGCGCATCGACGAATACCAATCGTCGCGCTGCATTTTGGCGCCCTTGCCGGCAATCGGCGCGACCGAAATGCTATGCCGCGAGAATGGATAGCCGCCGACAAAACCGCGCGTATTGGCTGAAACGAAATGCGATTGCTGCGCATACACACTGGCGCCTTCGCTGTTGGTGATGCGCGGATCGACTGCAAACGCCGCCGCTTCGCAACGCTGCGCGATCGTCACAGCTTCTTCAGCCGACAACAGCCACGGCATGCATAATTTCAGATCGAGCGGATGCATTTCCAGGGTGTCTTCGTCCGGCAGGCCGGCGCAATCGTCCGGCGCCGTGAAGCGCGCAATGTTGTAGGCGGCGTCGACGGTGTCCTGCAGCGACTTTTTGGAAAAATCGGAGGTGCTGGCGCCACCGCGGCGAATCTGCTTGCCGCTGCCCATGTACACCGTAATACCCATGCCTTTATCTTTGTTCTGTTCGATGGTTTCGATGCCGCCCTTGCGCACCGCGACCGACAAACCGCTGCCTTCGCTGAATTCGACTGCCGCGTCCGATGCGCCTTTTTGCTTCGCATAGTCGAGCACGTCCTGTGCCAGTTGCCGCAGTTGCTGCTGTGTGTGGATGAAAATATCGTTGTTTATTGATGCGCTTGGGGTTCGGCTCATGATTCAGGATTCTCGGCTTGACGAATAAAACAGTTATCATAGCAGTCGTTTAGCTTTAGTTACTGTCCCTATCATGCCAAATCCAAACCGCGGCTCCTGCGGCTTCCAGTCCAGCGAGTTCGAACAAGAATACGATCGCCCTTCCAAATCGGAGCTCAAGCGCCAAATGACGGCCCTGCAAAAGCTCGGAGAAGAACTGATCGCCGAGTCGCGCGACCGCGTCAAACGCGTGCCCATGCCGGAAGACGTGCGCGACGCCATCCTGGAATGCCAGCAAATCAAGGATCACGAAGGCCGGCGCCGCCAGACCCAATATGTCGGCAAGAAGATGCGCACGCTGGACGAAAACGAGCTGGCCGCCATTCAGCGCACGCTGGACAGCTGGCGCGGTCTGTCAAAGGCCGATACCGCCGCCATGCATGCGCTGGAGCGCCGCCGCGAAAGGTTGCTGAAAGACGACAGTGCCCTGGCCGAACTGCTGGAACAGTATCCGGAGCTGGAAATCCAGCATCTGCGCACGCTGATTCGCAATGCCCGCAAGGAACAGGCAGAGAACAAACCGCCGAAAGCCTATCGTGAAATCTTCCAGATATTGAAGGAATTGCAGACTGCTTCGGCCAAGGAAGGCGCGGATGAGGCAGATGACGCCGACCAGGATGAAGATGGCGGTGGCGATAGTGAAGATCAGCATCGGGACTGACAGGGACCGACCATGAGTGAGACTGAGCGCACGTTATTGATCGGACTGGTGTCGATCTCGGATCGCGCCTCCGGCGGCGTCTATGAAGACAAAGGCATCCCGGCCCTCAACGAGTGGCTGTCGGCGGCGATACAAAGCCCGTTTCGCGTGGAAACCCGCCTGATTGCCGATGAACAAGCCGTCATCGAGCAGACCCTGATCGAATTGACAGACACGCTGGCTTGCGATCTGGTGCTGACCACCGGCGGCACCGGGCCCTCCCGGCGCGATGTAACGCCTGAAGCGACCAAAGCCGTCGCCACCAAGGAAATGCCCGGTTTCGGCGAACAAATGCGCCAGATCAGCCTGCATTTCGTGCCGACGGCGATCTTGTCCCGCCAGACTGCCGTGATTCGGGAAACAGCCGCGACCGGACATGCGGCCTTGATCCTGAATTTGCCCGGCCAGCCGAAATCGATCAAGGAAACACTGGAAGGCCTGAAAGATGAGAACGGCAAGCAACTGGTCGGCGGCATCTTCGCGGCCGTGCCGTATTGCATCGATCTGATCGGCGGTCCTTATATCGAAACCGATCCGGCCGTATGCAAGGCCTTCCGCCCCAAATCCGCAATGCGTCCCGGCACGGCTTCAATCTGATCCGCTTTAATCCCCATCTTCTACCGATCCTCTTAATTTATCGCCATTCATGCATAACGACGCCCTGCTAGCCACCACCGAAATCGAAACTGCTCCGAACCCCGCCGCCGCCATCATCTGGATGCATGGATTGGGCGCCGACAGCTCCGATTTCGTGCCGCTGGTGCCTGAACTCGATCTGACCGGCTGCGGCGCCATTCGCTTTGTGTTCCCTGATGCGCCGGTGATGCCGGTGACCGTGAACAACGGTTATCGGATGCGTTCGTGGTACGACATCTTTGGCTTCGGCCTGGACCGGGAAGAAGATGAAAGCGGATTGCGGGCATCGCAGACGGCGATTGAACGTTTGATTGCACGCGAACTGGAGCGCGGCATTCGCAGTGAGCGGATTGTACTGGCGGGCTTTTCGCAAGGCTGCGCGATGGTGCTGCAGACCGGCTTGCGGCATGCGCAGCCGCTGGCAGGCTTGATGTGTTTATCCGGTTATTTGCCGCTGCGCGACAAAGTGCCGGCCGAACGCTCGCCCGCGAATCAGAAAACCCCGATTTTCATGGGGCATGGGCAAGTCGATAACGTGGTGGATTTCGACCGCGCAGAAAAATCCAGGGATATCTTGCTCGCGCTCGGCTATGCCGTGGAATGGCATAGCTATCCGATGGCGCATTCGGTCAATGCACAGGAAGTGGCCGATATTTCCAAATGGCTGCAAACCGTGCTGGGCTGATTTTTTCTATTTGAAGACCACAGTCTTGTAACCGTTCAATAGAATCCTGTGTTCCAGGAACCATTTCACGGCACGCGCCAGCACCACGCATTCGACATCGCGGCCAATCGCCGTCAATGTATCCGGCCCCATCGCATGATCGACGCGCGCGACGTCCTGCTCGATGATCGGGCCTTCATCCAAAACCCCCGTCACAAAATGCGCCGTTGCGCCGATCAGCTTAACGCCGCGATCGTGCGCCTGGTAATACGGTTTGGCGCCCTTGAAACTAGGCAGGAACGAGTGGTGGATATTAATGGCTCGGCCGCGTAGCGCATTGCACATCGCCGGCGACAGGATTTGCATGTAACGCGCCAGCACCACCAGATCGATGTTGTGGTGATCGACCAATTCCATCACGCGCGCTTCCTGCGCCAATTTGGCGGCTTCGGACGCGCCGCCTTCCAGCGGCAAATGATGAAAAGGGATGTTGTAGCTGGCTGCCAGTTGATAAAAATCGGTGTGATTCGACACGATCGCCGGAATTTCCACCGGCAACAGGCCGCTTTTGTAGCGAAACAACAGGTCGTTGAGGCAATGTCCGATCTTCGACACCATCAACATGACGCGCGGCTTCTTTGCCGCATCGTGCAGTTGCCAGCTCATTTTCAGCGCCGTCGCAATTAAGCCAAAGGCCTCAAGCAAGGCCGCTTCATCGAATTGCGCGTCCTCTGCAATGAAGTGCACGCGCATGAAGAACAGTTTGGATTGGGCGTCGCCGTATTGTGCGGAATCGACAATATTGCAGCCGTGATCGGCCAGGAAGCCCGACACGCGATGCACGATGCCGCGCTGGTCGAGACAGGAAAGAGTCAGTATGTATTCTGGATGCGTCATGGTCGGCCGGATGAACACTTCGCGCAAGGGCGAAAAGCGCTATTGTCGCACGACCTGCGCAGGAAACACCGATCAAGCGCACCGAGCGGTTCAGGCTCAGCGGGCTTACTCGATACTTCTGTACTTCCGGCCTTCTTTTGCTTCTGTTTCCGGGCTAGGCGATTGCAGACTTGGAAGGCCTGTCGCTGGTTATCTCGCCCAATTCCGCCTGACGGCTATTGACCTGGACATCGCCGCTGATCTGGCCGCCCTCTTCAATTACCAGCTTCCCGTAGCGAATTTTCCCGGTTACCTTGCCGGTGGCGTACACAACCAGCTTTTGACGCACGGTCAGTTCGCCATCGAAATCGCCGCGGATTTCCGCCAGATCGATACCGGCCGAACCCTTGAATGCGCCTTTTTCCGCGATCTGAATAACCCTTGAATCCATTGTGGCTTCGACCAGGCCTTCAACAACCAAAGTATCGCAATCGTTGATTTCCACACCCTTCAGTTTGATGTTCGGACCGACGATCAGCTTGCTGCCGACCTCATTGGTGCTGTTGTGGGACTGGGCCGTCGATGAAGATGATGATGTACTGCTACCGGTAATCGGCTGAGCGATCCGGGACGCTGCGGCAGCGCTCGGCGGCGTTACGTTGGCACCGCCAAAAGGTGAATTTGGGGTTGTTGTTTCACGTTTGCCGAAAAGGGTTTCTGAGCGAAGCATGAGATCTCCTGATGATGATGAAGCGGCAGCACAAGGCTGCACTGATAAATATGGCAACGGCCACTTCAACGTCATGGGGAATTTGCTCATCACGCCGAAGCAGCGTTAGCGTCGCCTCGAATATGTAATTACTCACGATGGACACCCCCATACATCGCTTACGATTACTGCGCTTCGTCACTGTCACTTTAGTAAAAGTTCAACATCAATTTGTAACAGTTGACCAAACGAATCATTTGCCGAATTCTGCACAACAGCCGTTTTCAAACGGGCGTTGCATAAACTTGACATTTTCTTGCCCGCGCCGGATTCTGTAGCGCGCAAAACCTGAAATGCCGATCGCCGCAATGGGATCATGCAATTAAATAAAACAAAAATGCATTGAATCACAATGCATATTAATTAAGGAATGCTGTGACATCTGCTTACGATTCGGACGCTCCGGCAAGCGGTCCTTTTGATATTCCCGGCAGCCCGATCGTCGATTCCAGTCCATTCATATTCAGTGGGAGAGGCAGCGAATACTTCCGTATATGGATCGTCAATATGTTACTGAGCCTGGTCACGCTGGGCATCTATTCGGCCTGGGCCAAAGTGCGCCGCAATCGTTATTTTTATGACAACACCAAGCTCGCCGGCAGCAGCTTCGACTATCACGGTAATCCGCACGCTATTTTGAAGGGCCGAATTATCGCTGTCGTGATGATCGGCCTGTATCATTTCGGTCCCCGCATCGCACCTTGGGTCGGCGTCGTCATGCTTTTATTATTGGTGGCAGCGTGGCCCTGGCTTATCTGGAAAAGCCTGCAGTTCAAACTTCACAACTCCAGTTATCGCGGCATTCGTTTCGGCATGCAAGGCAAAGTTGGAACGGTTTATTTTGTCTATCTTCTTTTGCCGGTCCTTAGCCTGATCATTTCTCTGCTGGTACCGTTCACGCACCAGCGCATCAAACGCTTCCAGCACAATGCCAGCCGATTCGGCGCTACGCCGTTTTCTTTCCACGCAACGGTGGGCAGTTTTTATCTGCTTTATCTGAAATTGACAGTAGCCGCCCTGGCCTGCTTTATTGCGATTAGTCAGGTTGTGGGCTACTACTGGGTCATCATCATGGGCGCCAGCTATGTCGTATTTGCAGCGCTATATCCCTTGTATTTGACACTGTCGCAAAACCTCATCTGGAGCAATACCCGGCTGGGAGAACATCGCTTTAAAAGTCAGATGAAATGGAGCCGCATGACGTGGATCTGGTTCAGCAACCTGGTATTGATTGCAGTCACGCTAGGATTATTCATGCCCTTCGCAACGATACGTTCGCTGCGCTACCGGATCGAATCGATGACCTTGCTGCCTGCGAGCGATCTGAGCGAATTCATCGCCGCCAGCGAATCGTCCGGTTCTGCCGTGGGAGAAGGCATGACCGATTTGTTCGATTTCGATCTGTCCTTATGAACGCACCGATCAGCGCGCTGTATTTCGATGGAAAATCATCGCGGCAATATCATGTCTTTTTGCGCGTGCAGGAACAGGAAGCGGTACTGGAAGGCGACATGGAACGCCGCTGCGCACTCAGCGATCTGCGGGTATCGGAACGTTTTCGCCGGGCCAATCGCAAAATCACATTCCCGGATGGCGCGTATCTCGAAATCGCCGACACCGATGCCTTCAATGCCTTGCTGCATGCCACGCAACATCGGGAATCCCCAGTCGTGCGCGCCCAGCATACCTGGCGGGCCGCGCTCGGCGCATTGGCAGCGGTCATCGTGGTACTGGTTCTGGCGTACTTCTACTTGCTGCCCATCGCATCGAAAATCATAGCGGACTCCCTGCCGCTCTCCATCGATCGCCGCATCGGCGAAGAAACGCTGACATTCCTGGATAAACGCTTATTGCAGCCGTCCCAACTGCCGCTGGACCGCCAAAGCGCGCTGGTCGTGCGCTTCGCCAACCTGGCGCCGCCGGACGGCCAGACCTTACCCGATTACAAGATATTATTCAGAAAAAGCGCGTTGGGGCCGAATGCTTTCGCACTGCCCTCCGGTGAAATCGTTGTAACCGATTCCCTGGTAACGCTGCTCAACGACGATGATTCCATGATGGGCGTATTGGCGCATGAATTGGGCCATTTGCATGAGCGCCGCCTGATTCAGGGCTCGGTCATCGGCGGAGCGGCGACTGTTTTATTCGGCGATGTGTCGATTGTCGCAGCCAATCTCTCGACGCTGGTCTTGGACATGCATTACTCCCGCGAGGCCGAGCGCGAAGCCGACGATTATGCGATCGCGATATTCAAGGCGAACGGCATACCGCTATCGAAACTGGCGAACGTATTTGAAAAACTGGAAAAACACACGAATGAGCCCTTACCGTATATCGCAAGCCATCCGCTGAGCAGCGAACGGATCGCGCACATCCGGCAGAGTCG
>DASYCG010000030.1:0-1893 GCA_036500325.1 Herbaspirillum sp.
GCGTGCGCAGATGAAGGCGATATTGCGCTTGCCCAGTTGTTCCGCCACGTAGCCGAAAGTTGCTGCCGGATCCGAATCGCCCATGTCGTGACTATCGCGGCCCGGCGCCAGATGCATGCCGACGCGATCCGCGCCCCAGACATCGATACAGGCATCGGTCACTTCCAGCATCAGGCGCGCGCGGTTTTCAAGCGAGCCGCCGTAGATATCGGTACGCAGATTGGTGCTGTCCTGCAGGAATTGATCGAGCAGATAGCCGTTTGCTCCGTGGATTTCCACGCCGTCGAAACCCGCCGTCTTGGCATTTTCCGCGCCTTTGCGATAGGCCGCCACGATGCCGGGAATTTCCGCCAGATCGAGCGCGCGCGGCGTTACGAATTCACGTTGCGGACGCACCAGGCTGACATGGCCGGCCGGCTTGACCGCGCTTGGCGCCACCGGCAATTCGCCGTCGAGGAAGATCGGATCGGAAACACGGCCGACATGCCACAGTTGCAAGACGATGCGCCCGCCTGCTGCGTGCACCGCTGCCGTCACTTTTTTCCAGCCGGCGACTTGTTCGTCGGACCAGATACCCGGTGTGTCGGCATAACCAACGCCTTGCGCGGTCACCGAAGTGGCTTCGCTGATGATCAGGCCGGCGCTGGCGCGCTGCGCATAATACTTGGCCATCAGATCGTTGGGCACGCGGCGGTCGACGGCGCGTGAACGTGTCAGCGGCGCCATGATGATGCGGTTGGGTAAATCGAACGCGCCGATTTTAATTGGATCGAATAAGGTCGTCATAGGTACTTTCCGTTAATGTTCGTCAAATAAAAGAGGATAAAAAAGCACAGCAAAAATTCAGTAAAAACAATGGCCGGGAATGGTCGGGAATGGTGGAAACGGTCGGGCGGCAATCAATATGCAGCACCGGCCGCCAGCACCACCGGCTGATTCGCCTCCAGCCGTTGCGAGAAATACAGCGACAAGCGCATCGCCACCACCGCACCCAATGACAGGCCGGCTGCCGCCAGCGGCACCGCCTGCAAGCCCAAGCCATGGCTGATAACCAGCCCGCCGACCCAAGCGCCCAGCGCATTGCCGACGTTAAACGCGCCGATATTCAAGGTTGCGATCAGGTTCGGCGCGGCTTTCCCGAAAATCATCACATTGATCTGCAGGCCCGGCACCGCGGCAAACCCGATCGCAGCCCACAAGAACAAATTGATCTCAACCGGCAGCAGGCCCGGGCTGGTCCAGCGCAGCAAAGCGCTGGACAAAGCCAATGCGATGAATACGCCGGTCAACGCCGCACCGAGCCGCCAATCCGCCAGGCGGCCGCCGAGATAATTGCCGACCGTCAGGCCGATCCCGATCAGGAATAAAGTCCAGGTCACGCCACGCGGCGAGATTTGCGTCACGTCTTCCAACAGCGGCGCGACGTAGGTAAACAACGCAAACACCGCAGCAGAAAACAGCATCGTGGTCGCCAGTGCGGCCCAGATGCCGGCGCTGCCCAATTGCCGGATTTCACTGCGCAGATCGGCCTTTTCCTGATCATGGCCGGAAGGCAGCACGCGCCACAAGCCGATCAACGACAACACACCAAGCACTGCCACGCCCCAGAACGGCACACGCCATCCGGCCAGTTGCCCGAGTGCGGTGCCGAGCGGCACGCCTAATACATTGGCCAGCGTCAAGCCGGTAAACATCAATGCGACTGCCGACGCCTTGCGATTTTCCGGCACCAGGCTGGCCGCCACCACGGAGCCGATCCCGAAGAAGGCGCCATGGCATAAGGCGGTGATGACGCGCGCCGCCATCAGAAAGTGATAATCGATTGCGACCGCGCACAACATATTGCCGACGATGAAAATCGCCATCAACAACAGCAATGCGCGTTTGCGCGGC
>DASYCG010000031.1:0-2926 GCA_036500325.1 Herbaspirillum sp.
CGTCAGCGCGATGATCTGGCGATCGATGCCGGTGTCGTCCATGTGCTGCAGGCGCACCTGATCCAGATCGGACAGGCAGCGGATGATGTGCCGCGCGCGATCGCTTTGGCTCGTCATGTAAAAACCCAGCAGGCTCACAAATCCCGGATCGGGATCGCTGCCCGCCAGAATCTTGCGATAGATATCGAACATTTCCTTCGGCGCAAACGCCTCTTCCGTGGCAATGCGTTTGTAGTCTGGATGCGGCTGGATCTTCGTCATCGTCTTTCTTCCTGTAAGTTGTTCAAATTAGGGTGTCCCGATGTCGGGACCGTCATTATTTACATGCGCTTCTGTTGACGACCACGTCGTCGAACAGCACTCTGCCCTTGTCCGCGCCATCCAGCAGTTCGGCCGCATTCAAGCGCTTGATCTTGATGCCTTTCATCGGCGACTCGACTCTGGTACTGACCGGCACATAGCCGATTTTTGCCAGGATAGTCTGGCCTTCATCGCTCAGCATGAAATCGTAGAACAGCAGCGCTGCATTCGGATGCGGCGCTTTTTTCGGAATGCCGATGCCGTCGTTGATCGCAATCGCCGGCTCAATCACAAACCAGTCGATCGGCGCGCCTTTAGCCTTCATCTGCGCCGGATTGTATTGATACAGCGTCAGCGCCATCGGCACTTCGCCCGACGCCACCAGACTGGTCAGCAGCGAGTGGCCGTTGCGCACGGAAAGCCCGTTGGCGCCGAGCTGGCAGAATAAGTCCTTGCCTTTCTGCTGGCCCACTTCCTTGAGCACTTCATCGAACCAATCGTAGTCGCCGCCTTCGATGGCCAATTTGCCTTTCCATTTCGGATCGAGCAAATCGTTGTATGTTTTCGGTAAATCCGCCTTCTTCACTTTGGCGGTGTTATAGGCCTGTGCATAAACGTAATGCATGGTCGGCACCCATTCACGATGCGCAGGCAGCGCGTCCTGAATCAGATACTTGGTGTAGGGCGAAGTCACCGGCATCAGCAGCGATTCGCGATGCAGCGCTTCCATCGAAACTGCCAGGTTCTGCACCACGTCGACCGTATTCTTGCCGGCTCTCGCTTCCTGTATCGTGCGCTGCAAAACCTGCTCCGACAATGCACGCCAGGTCACTACCTTGATGCCGTATTTCTTTTCAAACGGGTCCGTCAGCAAACGCATATATTCCGCCGGCGTCGGCGTGTATAAGGTCAGCGTGCCTTCTTTCTTTGCCGCGGCGACCAATTTATCGGTCCGGTCGGCGCCCGTATAGTTCGCCAGATCCGTTGCAGACTGCGCAAAGGCAGTAATGGAATTCCCGCACAGCAGGGCCGATATTGCAAACATGCGCATCACGTTCTTCATCGATCTATCCTTTTGTAGTAAACCGCGTCGATTATTGTGTACTTCGTCTCCTTGCTCCTTGCATCAAGAAGGGCGAGCATCCTGCGATGACCCGCCCTTCCGCTGCCGCACTGCTGTTACTGTCCTGCCGGTTCTGCTACTTTCGATTCTGCTGCCGTCGATTCCTCCTGTGCCTTGAGCAATTTCGCCAACGCGCGGCGCGCACGGATTGCGGCACCGTCGACCGATAATAATATCGGATTGAGATCGAACAATTCGCTCTCCCCCATGACGGTCTGGATCGCTTCGATCATCGGCTTATCCTGCTCGCCGAAACCGATGCGTTGCCATTCCCTGATCTGCGCGTCGACTTTTTCGTCGTCGAGCTGATAATTGCGCGCATTGACGAAGAAGTAGTTGGTCGATTTTTCGGTCGCCGGGGTGACGATATGCGCGTTGCGCTTGCTCAGTTCGACACCGTTCGGCACATTCGCCGCCTTGACGCCCACTTCCAGCAAAAAGTAGCCTGGCGCCTGCCATTTCATGATCTTCCATTGGTCGACCGGTACCGTCGGGTCCGGCAGATTGCCGGCGAATGCGTCCGAGGTGACCTGATTGAGCACCTGGCGCCGGCTGACGACCTGATTGCCTTCTTCGAACACCTCGTGCGGCGTGGTCAGGAAGGTATCTTTGCGGTGGTAGTTGGCGTGCAGGAATTGGTCATGGCTCAAGTCGAGCAGATTATCGGCAATCAACTGATAGTTGGCGTCCTGATAGCTGTGTCCCCGGACGGTTTTCCATTTCGGGTTGTCGAAATGGCTGTAATACGCAGGGATCAGGGTGTCGTCCACTTTATCGTCGTCGCCCATCCAGATCCACATCAGGCCGTAGCGTTGAATGAACGGATACTGCTTGACGCGCGCGGCCTGTGGAATTTTGCCGTCGCCATGCGGATTGACCACGCATTTTCCGGTGCAGTCGTATTGCAGGCCGTGATAAGCGCACTGAACGTTATCGCCGACCAGCGTGCCGCGGCTTAACGGCGCAAAGCGATGCGGGCAACGATCCTGGATCGCAACCGCCTCGCCGTTTTCCTTGCGATACATCACAACTGCTTCGTCCAGAATAGTCCGGGCCAGCATTTTTTCGCGTCCAACTTCGGTATCCAGCGCCGCTACATACCAGGTATTGCGTAAGAAACTCATACGTGTCTCCTCAGAAAATTTTTGGATATGCCGGCTCTGACGGCCGGCTTTTCATTGCTTAAATTAAAGTCGCTTGTTTCAAACTTATTTCAGTTTGAAGACCTTTTCCGCGTTGGTCTGGAAGAAGGCTTTCTTGTCGGCTGCACTCATTTCCATGCCGTCCATCGCCACCACTTCGTCCGCCGAATACTGATACGGATAATCCATCGCATACAACACCCGATCCGCACCCAAGGTTTCTTGCGTGAACTTGATCGCAGGCTGCCATGCCATGCCGCTGTTGGTGATGTAGAAATTCTCGCGCAGATAATCGCTAGGCTTCTTCTTCAATGCCCGAACGGTCGGATAACGATCCGATTTCACGGTGGCCTGATGCATG
>DASYCG010000032.1:0-10242 GCA_036500325.1 Herbaspirillum sp.
TGGGGCCTTCGGGCTGCGGGAAGACCACCTTGCTGCGCATCATCGCCGGCCTGGAATCGCCCGATTCCGGCAGCGTGCTGCTGGACGGACAAGATGCTTCGGCGCGCCATGTGCGCGAACGCCAGGTCGGTTTCGTGTTCCAGCATTACGCATTGTTCAAGCACATGACCGTGTTCGAAAACATCGCCTTCGGCCTGCGCGTGAAACGCCGCAGCGAGCGGCCTTCGGAAGCGGTGATCCGCGAGAAGGTCAAGAAGCTGCTGGAACTGGTGCAACTGGATTGGCTGGCCGACCGTTATCCGCCGCAATTGTCCGGCGGCCAGCGTCAGCGTATTGCGCTGGCGCGGGCGCTGGCGGTGGAGCCGCGGGTGTTATTGCTGGACGAACCGTTCGGCGCGCTGGATGCGAAAGTGCGCAAGGAATTGCGCCGCTGGCTGCGCCGTCTGCATGACGATCTGCATGTGACCAGTATTTTCGTGACGCACGATCAGGAAGAAGCGCTGGAAGTGGCCGACCAGATCGTGTTGATGAACAAGGGTAATGTCGAACAGATCGGCGCACCGGCGGATGTCTACAATCATCCGGCATCGCCTTTCGTCTATGGCTTCCTGGGCAACGTCAATCTGTTCCGCGGACGCGTGCATGAAGGCGTGCTGGAGTCCGGCGGCGCCAGCTTCGATGCACCGGCGTATGCCGAGGCGCAGGACGAGCAGGGCATCGCTTACGTCCGGCCGCATGATCTGGAAGTCGAGCGATATACCGAAGGCGGCGAAGGGATTGCGGTGCGCTTGCGGCGCGCGCATGCGATCGGGCCGTTGGCGCAACTCGAACTGGAACGTGAAGATAATAATGAGCTGCTTGAGGCACTGATTCCCAACGAGCGCTTTGTGCAGTTGAATTTGAAAGACGGCGACATGCTGCTGGTGCAGCCGAAGCGTTTGCACGTGTTTGTCGATCCGGCGTCTGCAGCCAAACAGGATATCCGATGAACTTCCAACAATTGCGTTCGATCCGCGAAGCCGCGCGTTGCGGTTTCAATCTGACGGAAGTGGCGAACGTGCTGTTTACGTCGCAGCCCGGTGTCAGCCGCCAGATCCGCGAGCTGGAAGAGGAACTCGGTGTCGAGATTTTCGAACGCAACGGCAAGCGGCTGACCGGCTTGACCGAACCCGGCAAAGGCATTTTGCATATCGTCGAACGCTTGCTGCTGGAAGCAGAAAACCTGCGCCAGGCCAGCAGCGAATATGCCGGCGAGCAAAGCGGGACGCTGGCGATCGCCACTACCCATACCCAGGCGCGTTATGTATTGCCGCAAGTGGTGCAGACTTTCCGTACCGCTTTTCCGCAAGTGCGCATCGCGTTACAGCAAAGCTCGCCTGAGCACATCGCCGAATGGGTGATTTCGGGCAAGGCCGATATCGGGATTGCGACCGAAGGCTTGAGCGAATTCAAGGAACTGGTTTCCTTCCCTTGCTATTCCTGGAGTCATGAAGTGGTGGTGCCTACCGGCCATCCCTTGCTGGATTTGCCGGGCCCGCTGGCGCTGGGCGATCTGGCCCGCTATCCTTTGATTACCTATGACGTCGGTTTCACCGGACGCAGCCATATCGATAAAGCCTTCCGCACCGGCGGGCTGGATACCGATATCGTATTGACTGCGATGGATTCCGACGTGATCCAGCAGTATGTTTCGCTCGGTCTCGGCGTTGGTATCGTGGCGTCGATGGCGTCCGAACAGGGGCGCCATCAAGGCTTGCAGGCGATTGCGGCGTCGCATTTGTTTGCGCCGAATATCACGCGGCTGGCAGTGCGGCGCGGCGCTTATCTGCGGGCATATACCTACGAATTCATTTTGCAATTCGCGCCTGAATTGACGCGCGCCGAAATCGTCGCAGCGGTCAGTGAGCCGGTGCAGTAAATAATCAACAAGAAGCCGGTAATGTAAAACCAAAAACCTTGCACCAGGATAAGCGGTGCAAGGTTTTTGCTTTTATGCGGAATGGATCCGCTTGCGTCCTTTGCTGCCGGAGACGAGTGATGTACCGGCATCCAGCAACACTGCCACACCGAGCGAAATTGCGGCAATTAAAAACAATAAACGATGATCGCCGCCGCTGGCATTGAAAATGGCCGAATAGCCGTAGCCGCATAATGCCTGGAACAAGGCGAATACGATGGTGGCGCGGCTCCAGACGACATTTTGCTGATGCACGCTGTGCGGGATTAATTCACGAACGCGCGCCAGGAAAAGCGGCGGAATGCCGGGCGGGAAGGTGCCGATAACGATCGTCAGAAAGGCGATGAATGCCTGATTGTTCGATGCACATAAAAATGCACCTGCGATCGCCTCGACCAGCAGTATCAGCCTCAAGGCATCGCGCCCGCCCATTTTGTCGGCCAGGAACCCGTAGAGCGGCGGTCCGAAAAGTGCACCGACGCCATACAATATCCAGAACATCGAGCCGAGATGCGCGCCTGCACCAAGTCCGCGGGCAACGAAGTCGACCAGAAATACCATCGCAGGCACCAGGCCCAAGGCCATCAATGCATATTCCACGTAGAGCACGTTCAAGATGAAACCGTTACGCGGCGCGGGCGCAGCGGGGTGTGTAGCGTGAGGCGCAGCCGCTGTATGATCCGGCGCCTTTGCGGTGTGTTTGGCAGGCGGCCACGCGAACCAGCTGGCGGCGGTAAATATTGCCGACAACACGCCCAGGCCAAGCCAGGTTTCGCGCAAACCGAGATTAAGCAACAACGGACATAGGGTTCCCGAACCGGCGATTCCCAATCCCAAACCTAAAAAGATCGCGCCGCTGGCAACGCCTTTGCGTTCGCCGGGAATATGCGGCAACAATGTTGCGGCCACCAGCACCATGATCGCGCCGCCGGCAACGCCGGAGATGAAGCGCCATCCGAAAAACCACGCCACCGACAGCGGGAACGCGCAGCCCAGGAATGAAAGTGTGACCAGCAGCGTCATCAGGCGCAAGGTATGGACGTTGGTTATTCGGGCGGCAATCGGCCGGCCCAGCAGTGCGCCGAAGAGATAACCCGCCAGATTGGCGGCGCTGAGGTAAACCACGTCGGCTGCCGAGAACCAATTGGCGTGGATCATCGGCGGAATCAATGGCGTATAGGCGAAGCGGGCCAGCCCGATGCCGATCAGGCTGGCAGCGAGGCCGGCGAAGATATACCGCCAGGGGGTCTTGTGCACCGGCGAGTGCGGTGTGGGGAGAGTCGTATGCGTCGTATGCGTTGACATGTTGCGTGTCCCAAAAAGCAGTCCTGAGTAGTGCCTGGCGGCTGCGGATTGACAATCGAAGTGTATTGCACAAACGGTTTTGCGCAATCTTTGACATAGCTGTCATGTTTGACATATTAGTCAAACTTGACAGTTATGACAAGAATAATTTACATTGTGTCTTTATGCGAAATAAACGAGGCGGAATATGGCAGGTGTTCGGCAATTCAATGAAGCCGAGGCGCTCGAAAAGGCGCTGGTGCTGTTTTGGCAAAAGGGATTTTCGGATACCTCGATGCAGGAATTGGCTGCGGCTACCGGTGTGCAACGCGGTTCGCTTTACAACGCCTATCAAGATAAGGAAACCCTTTTTCTGCGGGTATTCGATTTGTACAAGGAGCGGGTCTTGTCGCAGGCGGGCAAGGAACTGGATCAGCCGAAGTTACGGGATGCGCTCCAAAGCTTTTTCAATTTCATTATCGGCTCCATAACGACCGGTGCGCCGACCAGGGGTTGCATGGCGACCAAATCCGCGTTCGGCCGGGATGTGATCGATGCATCGATTCAAACGGTTTTGCAGGAACTGATCGATGGTTACGAGAGGATTCTCATCGAGCGGTTTGAGCGTATCGGAAAAAACGGCCAGACCGAAGCTCTGGCAATTCCGGCAAAAGATGCTGCACGGTTGATCGTGACCTTCGCGCGCGGCCTTGTGGTGATGGAAAGGATCTATCAGGACAAGGCGCGTTTGCTGGATACGGCCGAGAGTTTGATTACCTTGCTTTCAGGGGCGGAAAAGCCGAAGCACCGGCGCGCTGCCTGAATGCCGGCTGTGTGCTGAACGGTGAATGTTATCTAAGTGCGGCAGCCGCTTCCCGCACCAGCACCGGTCCGCGATAAATCAATCCGCTATAAAGCTGCACCAGCGACGCTCCGGCGTCGCTTTTTATTTTGGCGTCGGCGCCGGACAGGATGCCGCCCACGCCGATAATCGGCAGCGCGTCGCCGAGCGCGCTTTTGAGCCCTGCAATGACACGATTCGATAACGCAAATACCGGTGCGCCGGACAGGCCGCCGGTCTCCTCGCCATGGCGCATGCCGGTGACGGCGTCGCGCGTGATGGTGGTGTTGGTGGCGATCACCCCGTCGATGCCGTGGCGAATCAATGCATCGGCAATCATTTTGATTTGTTCGCCATCGATGTCCGGCGCAATCTTCAGTACCAGCGGCACGTAGCGCTTATGCTGATCGGCCAGCGCGCGCTGCTCGGTTTTTAACTGCGCGAGCAGATCGTCGAGCTCGTTTGCGCCTTGCAGCTGGCGCAGGTTTTTCGTATTCGGCGATGAAATATTCACCGTCACGTATGAAGCATATGGATACACCTTGCGCAGGCAGTGCAGATAATCTTCGGCCGCGCGCTCGATCGGCGTATCGGCATTTTTACCGATGTTCAGGCCCAGCACGCCGCCGTGCTCCTGATAAAAACGGGAAGACTGGACGTTGCGCACAAAGGCATCGACGCCGCCGTTATTGAAACCGAGCCGATTGATGATGGCATCGGCTTGCGGCAGCCGGAACATGCGCGGCAAGGGATTGCCGGGTTGCGCGCGCGGTGTAACGGTGCCGATTTCAATGAAACCGAAACCCAGCGCCGCCAAGCCGTCGATATAGGCGCCATCCTTGTCCAGGCCGGCAGCCAGGCCGACCGGATTCGGAAAACGAATCCCCATGACGGTACGTGGATCGGCCGCGGGGCGCGGAATCAGCCCGGTCAGGCCCAGGCGTTCTGCACGGCGCAGCGCCGGCAGCGTCAGATGATGGGCTTTTTCGGCATCGAGTTTAAACAGGAGGGGGCGGACGAGGGGATAGAAATCGGGCACGTTAGGAACCAGTCGGTGAGCAGTCGGTGAAATAACCCGCTATTCTAACTTGCCCGCTCAGATAGGCTGCCAATCGCCGTCGCGCAAGGCTTCCAGAGGCCTGAAATTGGTCTTGTAGGCCATCTTGCGGCTTTGGGCGATCCAATAGCCGAGATAGACGTAAGGCAGGTCTAAACGCCTGGCTTGTTCGATTTGCCAAAGGACGTTGTAGGTGCCGTAAGAGGCGCCTGCGACATCCGGATCGTAGAACGTATAGACCGACGACAAACCGTCGTCCAGCACGTCGATGATGCTGATCATGCGCAATACACCGTCCGAATCGCGGAATTCCACCAGACGGGTGTTGACCTTGCTCTGCAGCAGGAATTGCGCGTATTGATCGCGGCTGTCCTGGTCCATGCCGCCGCCGGCATGCCGGGCAGTCTGGTAACGCAGATACAGATCGTAGTGATCGTCGGCATAACCCAGTTTGGTGACCAGCGACGACAGCGCTTGCGGCCCGGATTGATAACGGGCCCAGGCGCGGCGCTGGCTGCGGTTGGCCTGGAAAGCACCGACGTCGATGCGCACCGGCGTGCAGGCGTGGCAGCCGTCGCAATAGGGACGGTAGGTAAATACGCCGCTGCGGCGGAAACCGTTTTTGACCAATTCCGAATACACATCGGCGTTGATCAGATGGGTGGGCGTGGCGACTTGCGAGCGTGCCTGTTGATGATCCAGATAGCTGCATGGATACGGGGCAGTCGCATAGAACTGCAGGGTAGAGAACGGCAGGTCTTTAAGGTGTGTCATTGGCGTAGCGATCCGATGAGGCGACTTCAGCTCCGACTTTTTAGCTCCGACTTAAGCATATCGTCAGTCTACTACAGGATTTCCCAGTGGCGCTATCGGCGTCCACACCTTAATTTGCTCGCCCTGAATGGCATGCCGCAAATGCGCCAGAAAATCGGTCCGGCTGATCGGCGCCGCGCCCAGCGAAGCCAAATGTGTCGTTTCCTGTTGGCAATCTATTAGCGCGACATCGTGCTGTTGAAGAAACTGCACGAGATAAGCCAGGGCGATTTTCGAGGCGTCGGAAACGTGGGCGAACATCGATTCCCCATAAAACATATGCCCGATGCTGACGCCGTAAGCGCCGCCGACCAAGTCGCCGTCCAGCCAGACTTCAACCGAATGCGCGAAGCCGGCGCGATGCAAATTGCAATAGCCGGTGACGATATCTTCCGAAATCCAGGTGCCGGGCCCGTTGCGCCTTGGCGCGGCGCAGGCGCGCATGACTTCCTCGAAGGCGGAGTCGAAACGGATTTCCCAGCGGCGGTCGCCTTGCGGATCGCTCCGGCTATGTTCGACGCGGCGCAATTTTTTACGCAGGCTATTGGATATTTTGAGATCGGCGCATTTAAGCACCATGCGCGGATTGGTGCTCCACCAGAGAATCGGCTGGCCTTCGGAATACCATGGAAAAATTCCCTGGCGATAAGCGTTCAGCAAGCGTTGCGGCGACAGATCGCCGCCGGCGGCAAGCAGGCCGGCGGCGCCGTCCTTTTCGGTCAGTGCGGTGGCCGGGTCCGGAAACGGCGTGTTGAAATCCAGCCAGGTAATCATCGGAATATCGGCATCAGGCGCTGAGCCTAAGCTTCCAGCGGCAAGCGTTTGCGGATGTCCTCGGTATGCAGACCGAAACCGTTATTTTCATGTACATCGGCGAAGAAACTGCGCAAGGTAAATTCCACCGTCGGAAAGGCGATATCTTTCCAGGGAATGGCATCTTCGGTAAACAACTCGACTTCCAGGCTTTCGATGCCGGCGGCGTAGTTCAGATCCAGCAAGGTGGCGCGGTAGAACAGATGTACTTGATGAACGTGCGGCACATTGACTAGCGAGAACAGAGAGTGCAGTTCGATATTGGCGCCGGCTTCTTCGGCTGTTTCGCGGCGCGCCGCATCGGTCGTGGTCTCTTCGTTTTCCATGAAACCGGCGGGCAGCGTCCAATAACCGTAGCGCGGTTCGATCGCGCGCTTGCATAACATCACGCGCAGTACGCCATCGCGCTCCCAAACCGGAATGGAGCCGACCACCAGTTTCGGATTCTGGTAATGGATAGTGTCGCAGTTCGGACATACGAAACGCGGCCGGGTGTCATCGGCGGGGATGGACAGGGCCACAGGGTGCGCACATTCGGAACAAAATTTCATAGAAAATAGCCGGCTCGTTTTTGGATGAATTGCGAACAAGAAGGCTGGCCTGGAATGCGTTGTGAATGCGCGCCGCGGAGCCGTTTTGTCGATCAGATCGCAGTGTATCATTGCGCCAGTGCGTTGAATTGATTTGCCATCCATAGCAATGTCGTATATAATCTCTTTCTTCAGACGCGGGGTGGAGCAGTCTGGCAGCTCGTCGGGCTCATAACCCGAAGGTCGTAGGTTCAAATCCTGCCCCCGCAACCAAATACAGCAAACCGTTGATAGCTTCTGGCTTTCAGCGGTTTTTGCTTTTGCAGGGCTCACTTGCTGAGTTTCGCTGAGCCGTCCATGCGCAGATCAAAGCCCCCAGGATTTACTGTCGCCAGGGGATTTCCTTTCGCATCTGTTTCATGCAGCGTTTTGTCAAAATGATTCAAGCAGCCTGGCGGCCCTGTCCATCGCGCCGGGGCACGATGTCTTCCCATGGACGAATGTGCAACAACGTGTATGCTGGCAGCTTCTTGAGGAGAGCAAAATGATGGAAGTCTTTCAGGCATTTGACCGGGCGCCTATCGCCCAACTCGACACCGATGACGCCGCGGCGCTCGAACGCAAGATCGATATCGCAGCAAAACTTTTCGCTGACCGTAGCGCGCGGCTGAAACCGCATCAAAGAATAGATATCCTGCGCAAATTAAGCGTGCTGATGGAAGGCAAACGCGAGTATTTCGGACGCCAGATTGCGCGCGAGGGCGGCAAGCCGCTGACCGATGCGCTGGTCGAGGTCGACCGCGCCATCGATGGCGTGCGCAATGCGGTCGATGTATTGCGCACCGCCGGCGGCCGCGAAATCCCGATGGGGCTGACGCCGGCAAGTATCGATCGGCGCGCCTTCACGATCCTCGAACCGATCGGCGTCGTCGCAGCAATTTCTGCTTTTAACCATCCCTTGAATTTGATCGTCCACCAGGTCGTGCCGGCGATTGCTGTCGGTTGTCCGGTGATCGTCAAACCGGCCTCGACGACGCCGCTCTCCTGTTTCGATTTTGTCGCGCTGGCGCACGAGGCAGGTTTGCCGGCCGGATGGTGCCAGACCTTTCTGCCGGAGACGACGGAACTTGCCGAGGCGCTGGCAACCGATCCGCGGATTGCCTTTCTCAGCTTTATCGGTTCGGGCCGGGTCGGCTGGCATCTGCGCTCGAAACTGGCGCCGGGCACGCGTTGCGCGCTGGAACATGGCGGCGCCGCGCCGGCGATCATTGACCGCAGCGCCGATCTCGACCGGGTCATCGATCCGTTGGCCAAGGGCGGTTATTACCATGCAGGGCAGGTTTGCGTATCGACCCAACGCATCTACGTCCACGCCGATCTGCAAAAAGCGTTTATCGACCGTTTCGCCGCGCGCGTGGCAGCGCTGAAAGTAGGCGATCCGGTGCTGGCCGATACCGAGGTCGGCCCGCTGATCTCGCCACGCGAAGCCGATCGGGTAGCCGCCTGGATCGAGGAAGCCGTGGCCGGCGGGGCGCGCCTGATCGGCGGCGGGCGTCTCAGCAATACCACGCTGTTGCCGTCGATCCTCGTCAACCCGGCGCGGGATGCCAAGGTCTCGACGCTCGAAGTATTCGGTCCGACGGCTTGCATCTATCCATTCACGCAAATCGATGAAGCAATTGCCGCCGCCAATGCGATGCCGACGGCGTTTCAGGCCAGCATATTTACCGAAGATCTGCGCACCGCGCTCGACGCGGCGGAGCGTCTCGATGCCTCGGCCGTGATGATCAACGATCACACGGCTTTTCGCACCGACTGGATGCCGTTTGCCGGGCGGCGCGAATCCGGTTACGGAATCGGCGGCATTCCCTGGACCATGCACGAGATGAGCGAGGAAAAGATGATTGTCTTCAGGATGTAGCGCGGCCTCGGCATGCAATAAGCCAGTGCGCCAGGATCCAAAATCAATCGGGAGTAAAAGCATGAGAGTCCGTATGGTGACAGGCGACGAGCCTGAACTCGCAACGTTCGTTGGGAAGTTACGCAAGGGGCCGCACGGGGTTTTGCTGAAGTCATATAAAGCATTGCTGAACACGCCGCCGCTGGCCGAAACATGGTTTGAACATTTGAGCGCAGTCCGATGGAAAACAGAATTGGATGGCAGGCTTCGAGAATTGGTGATCATTCGTATTGCCCATGTTTGCCGCAATGCCTATGCGCTCAGGCAGCACATCCCTGTATTGGCGGAAGCCGAAGGCGTTACGCTGGAAGAATGCCACGCGCTTGCGAACTGGCGCGAAAGTAAATTTTTTGACGCCAGGGAACGCGCGGCGCTTGCCTATGCCGATTCGATGACCAGTAACATCGATGTCGAGGATGTGGCGTACGACGCGTTGCCGGCACATTTCGATGACCGCCGTATCGTTGAATTGACAATATTGGTGGCAACTTACAATATGCATGCACGTGTAATACAAGCGCTTAAGATTGAGCCGGAAGATTCGTGACTTTGAGCGTGAGCCTGAGCGCGATGCGCCATTAACCAGTAGATCGCCGGTTATATCGATATCTGGCTTAAGCGGAAAATCAAGCAGGAAATCAAGCAGAGCGACGCCGTGGCGTGTTGACCGATTCGTCTGCGCCGGTGGTTTGTCGGCGCAGGCGATTACAACTTACCTCAGCTGATTGATCCGGCGCTTACCCCAGCGCCTTAACCAGCGCAGGCACGACCTCGAACAGATCGCCGACCAGGCCGTAATCGGCCACGCTGAAGATCGGCGCTTCTTCATCCTTGTTGATCGCCACAATCACTTTGGAATCCTTCATGCCGGCCAGATGCTGGATCGCGCCGGAAATCCCGATGGCGATATACAAAGACGGCGCCACGATCTTGCCGGTCTGGCCGACTTGCCAATCGTTGGGCACATAACCGGCATCGACTGCCGCG
>DASYCG010000033.1:0-22342 GCA_036500325.1 Herbaspirillum sp.
GGCACTAAAGAAAATCAGTCGTCTGCGAACTTTCTTTAAATCCATAAAAGACCGTTCATTTAGGCGAGGGGTACGGCCTGTGCCGCGTTAAAAAAAAAGGCCGCCCATGGCACTTAATCAGCGTTGCCTTAGGTCCGAATCCAGGCCCGCCCCCAGGAATTCAAGGTGTATTCCCCATGCTCCCAAACCCCCGGCAAAGTCCCTGCTTCGACCACCTGCATTTCGGCCGACAGCTCGACGCGATTGCCGTCCGAGTCGTTCACCATGAAAAACAGATTGTTCCCCGGCCCATGCCGCCCCGGTCCGAAGAAAATCGGAATCCGCTGCTTGGCGAATTTATCGCCCCAATCGCGGATATCGTTCCATTCATTGGTTTCATAGCAATGATGGTCCCACTCATTCTTCGAACCGCGGAAAAACGCCATGGTGTGATGCTCGTCGTCGGAACGCATGAACACCACCATCACAGTGCCGTTCTCGTCGACCACTTCATCCGAAATAATAAAGCCCAGTTGCTCTACATAAAACCGCACGATTTCATCCAGTTGCGTGGTCTGGAACACTGTGTGCTGCAGGCGCGCCGGTTCGGCATCGGGGCGTTGCGGATATTTCGGCACCCCGAAGGAGACTTTGCGGCCCTGCGGATCGGCAACTTCAAAGGCGCCGGCCTGATACAGCGGATTATCGATATCGGCGAGCGCCAGGCCGCTCGCCTTGATCTTGGCGCGCAAGGTATCTTGGTCGGCCGTATTGCGCAATCCATAGCCGGCGCAGGCCAATGATGCCGGCGGCCCTTCGCTGATAATCACCGCGCGCGAACCGCCGCGCAATACATGATATTTCGCGTCCGACGGCTCGACTTCGAGGCCAAACTGCTTTTGATAAAACTGCGCCAGCGCTGCAGGATTGGCGCTGCTGATATGCAAATGATGCAGCGCTGCAGGCGTGCTGGTTTGAAGACTGCTCATGAAACGATCCTTTCCTGTCCTTGGCGATAGGCGACGTTGCGATCGGCTGCCTTGTGCGCATTGCGGCTATCGAGGCTTACCGCGAACGCGTCCGCAAATGCTTCTTCTTCGGCCGGCGCAAAGCAGCCGGCAATATAACGATCCGGCCGGACCAGCACCACTTTGCCGGGACGCGCCGAAAAGAATTTCTGCAACGCATCGTTCTTGTCGATGACGGCGATTGCACCAGCCGGCAAATTGGCGCTGGATGCGTAAGCGCCCTTCGGCAAAACGCAGATGCGAACCGCGCCCAATGTGCGCCAGAGCGGATGTTCCAGCGCCGGGTATATTGGATACTCGCCGTAGCCGATCAACGCAAATTTATGGCCGATCACCTCATCCAGCAAAATCTCGCTGCCGTCGCCAATGCCGGTATGTAATTGCACGGTCGGCTGCGCAAACATGCGCCCACGTCCATCGGACGCATCTTCAGGGCCGAGCAAACCCTGCGCATAACGCGGCTTCGGCTTGAATTTCATCTGCAAGAAATAATCGCGGAGCGGCGGAATGTAGCCGCTGATCGTAAAGAATGTATGCACCAGCCAGGCCCGCAAACGGGTGCGCGGCGCCATCACAATGCCCAGATTCAGCGCCAGCCGGATCAGCGCCCAGGCATGCGGACGCCGTTCGGTCTCATAAGAGTCGAGCGCCTTGCCGGAGATCGTGCCGACGGTTACCGCGGCCAGTTTCCAGCCCAGATTATGCGCATCGCGAATCCCGCTGTTGAGCCCCTGCCCTGCATATGGCGGCGTCAGATGCGCCGCATCGCCGGCCAGAAATACCCGGCCGATGCGCCATTTTTCGGCCATCCGCGCGTGGAAGGTGTACACCACTTTGCGGATGATATCGGTCGGACGCCCTTGCCGGAACGGCCGCAGCAATTCGGTCACGCGATCCGGCTGCATGGCCGCGTCGGCATCTTCGCCGGGATGAATCAGTACCTCGTAACGGCGGGTGTGATGCGGTCCCGGCACATCGACCACCGGACGCCTGGCATCGCAATACACCCGTGTTTGCCAGAATGGATCGTCGTCGTTTTCAGTGTCGACCACCAGCCAGCGCGATTTGAATGTCGAACCGGCCATGGCCACGCCGAGCAGTTCGCGCACCGGACTGCGGCCGCCATCGGCGCCGACCATATAGTCGGCTTCGATGCGTACCTTGCTGCCATCGCCGCGCACCACCATCGCCGTCACAACGTCCTTGTCCTGCCGGAAGCTTTCCAGCGTATGGCCGAACCACATGCGCACCGACGCGAACCGCTCCAGCCCTTGGCGCAGGCTGGCTTCGAACAAAGGCTGGCGAAAGGCATTGCGGCGCGGATAACCGTATTCGCTGGCGGTCGGCTCGACCTTGGCAAAACAACGTCCACCAGGTTCGGTGATGTAATGCACGCCGTAGCCGGTGACGACATCTTTCAGCACCTCGCCGGCCAGTCCGATGGCCTGCATGGTGCGCAGCGATTCGTCGTCGATCGATACGGCGCGCGGTTCGCCGACGGTACTGTCCTTGCGATCGATCACCAGCGTATCGACGCCACTTTGCCCGAGAACATTCGCCAGCGTCAGGCCGGTCGGCCCGGCGCCGACGATTAATATCGCCGTTTTGATTGTCTCGATTTCCATGGGGGTCTCTAAAGCGGCCGATTTAGTTGAGCTTGTCTTCATCGACCACCGTGTTGCTCAACAGGCCGACCCGCGAAATTTCAACTTCGATCACGTCGCCGTGCTTCATCCACAGCGGCGGTTCGCGAAATGCGCCGACGCCGCCGGTGGTGCCGGTGATGATGACGTCGCCCGGTTCCAGTTCGGTGAAGGTCGAGCAATATTCGATCAGTGCCGGGATAGTGAAGATCAGATCGTCGATGCCGGCATCCTGCACCACTACGCCGTTCAAACGTGTCTGCAGATGCAGTTTCATCGGATCGCCGACTTCATCGGGCGTCACCAGCCATGGGCCGAAACCGCCGGTCGCCGGGAAGTTCTTGCCGGGCACGAACTGAATGGTATGCCGCTGCCAATCGCGCAGCGTGCCGTCGTTGTAGCAGGAGTAGCCGGCGACATAGTCGAACGCATCGGCTGCCTTGATATGACGTCCCTTGCGACCGATCACCACTGCCAGCTCGCCTTCGAAATCGAGCTTGGTCGATGCCAGCGGGCGCACCAGCGGCTGTTCGTGTCCCATCTGGGAATTGGCGAAGCGCGTAAAAATCATCGGGTACTTCGGCATTTCGCGGCCGGTTTCCTTGACGTGCGAAAGGTAATTGATGCCGATGCAGAGAATTTTGTCGGGGTTGGTAATCGGCGGCAGGTATTTGATTTGCGCCAATGGAATACGGCTCTTGGCAGTCTTGGCCCACGCTTCGATTTCCGCCAGCTTGTTAGCGGCCAGCGCTTCTTTGAGCGTCTTGCCTATAGTGGCGGCCAAGGGCGCCAAATCGATCATATCGGCGCCATCGACAACACCGAACGATTCTTTCCCTGCGTGGGTAAAAGTTGCGAGCTTCATAGGTTCTCCATTTAAACGGGATTTGGATATTGGGATTTGAATGTTATCGTTCAGTGCGATATTACGCTAATTTTCCGAAATTAATAACATAAATTCTCAAAATAAGACATAAACTAATATTAAATATTAAATAAAAAATCTTATATTGGTAATTTTTAAAATAATAACTGCCGACGCTTAATTAAACGCCGGCAACCGTCAAACCTTGAATTTACTCAAGGTTTCCGGCGCGAAGAAGTCCTTGGGTTCAAGCCGTTTGGCGGCGACGCCCTGTTCATGCGCGTAATCGAAGAAAGCCTGCAGCGTCGCCAGATTTTTGTCGATGCCGTAAGGCCAGAAATCGTCGCCCATGAAGCTGCGCGAGAGTTGCGAATAGTCGGCCAGCCACGGCAGCGGAAACATCGATAAGGTGACATCCGACGCCCGCTCCAGGCTGCGATTCTTGGCCGCATCGAAAGCGGACACCAGGTTCGCCGCCAGCCAGCGATGCTTTTCATAGACGTCGCGCCGCAATACCACCACATGCATGATCGGGAAGATGCCGGTGTCGCGCCAATACGCCAGATCCGCCGTGCGTGCATCGCCGATCAGGCGCTTGATGCGGCCGTCGTTATCCGTATAGGGTGTCGGCGGTCTGGCCGACATCACGGCATCCAGTTCGCCGGCCAGCAGCATATCGGTCAGCGAACGTTCCGGTTCGACTTTCAACTTGAATCCCGGCGGCAGATCGAGCGGGATTTTTTCTTTGCGCCCGGCCATATTCACGCCGGCCTGCACCCAGTCGATGGACGTCAGATCGACGCCGTAATGATGCTGCAGCATGCCGCGGGTATATACCGCTGCGGTCTGCGCCCATTCAGGCACGCCGACCCGCTTGCCGCGCAAATCTTCCATCTTCGTCAAGGTGCTGTCGGCGCGCAGGTAGATCGATGAATGCCGGAAGGCGCGGCTGACGAATACCGGAATCGGCACCAGGCTGCGGTCGCCGGATGCGATCAGCGCCACGCATTTGGCGAACGACATTTCCGATACGTCCCATTCTCTTTGCGTCATGAAACGATAAAACATTTCCTCCACCTGGAACCGCAAAATGGTGAGATCGACGCCGTCCACCCTGACGGTGCCGTCGAACAAGTCGCGCACATGATCGTAATCGCCGGTGGCCAGCGTCAAAGCTACTTTATTCATAACGAGGTTTTTTCCTTAAATAGTGGTGCTGCATGATTGGCATTCGCAGAATTTTCCAACGGCGCCCGGCGCTTGTGTACTGCGCTGCCACGCAGCCACAACACGCAAAAAGCCGCGCCGACCAGCGGCAGGCCGATGATCGAAAACAGGACGTTGTTCGATAAATGCAAGCTGATCAGCGCGCCGCCGATCACCGGGCCGATGACCGAACCGATGCGGCCGACGCCATAAGCCCAGCCGGAACCGGTGGCGCGGATACGTTCCGGATACAGCAGGCCGGACAAGGCATTCAGCCCGTTCTGGCCGCCGGCGACGAAGAATCCGGTCAGGCCGACCAGCACGCCCAGTACCACCACCGAATCGGCGGCAGAGCCGAGAATGGCGACGACCGGTGCGGCAATCAGCAAGGTAATGGCGACCACGCGCGGACCGAAGCGGTCGATCATCCGGCCCAGCGCCAGATTGGCCGTCGTGCCGCCGACGTGGAACATCGAACCGATCAGCACGGCAATGCTGGTGGCGATGCCGAATTGATGAATCAGGGTCGGCAGCCAGCTGGTCAGCAGATGCAGCGACACCATGCTGCAAATGATCGCCAGCCACAGCGCGATGGTGGTACGGGCGCGGCCTTCGGAGAACAGCAGCATCAACGGCGAACCGGACGGCGGCGGTTCGGTGACGGCAGTCTCGCCGTCCCAGGTAAAGTTCGGATCGAAATTGCGCAAGACACCGTTCAAGCGCTCGACCTGTTTATTCTTCGCCATGAAGCGGATCGATTCGGGCAAGCGCCACGCCATCAGCACCGCCAGCGCCAGGCCGCCCCAGCCGCCGATCTGAAACAGCAATTGCCAGCTATGGCTTTTCAGCAGATAAGAAGCGCCGAAGCCGCTGATCGCACTGCCCAGCGTGTAGGCCACGAACAACGTGCTCAAGGCCGTCGCCCTGCGATGGGCCGGCGCATATTCCGCCGTGATCGCAATGATGTTCGGCACTGCACCGCCCAGGCCGATACCGGCGATCAGGCGGAAAATCAATACTTCGTTGAAGCTCGACGAGTAGCCGATGATCAGGGTAAAAATACCGAACAGCATCGCGCCCAGCACGATCATTTTCTTGCGGCCGATACGATCTCCCAGCGAACTCAGCAGCAGCGCGCCGATCATGAAACCGAAATTGTTCGCCGCAAACAACCAGCCGAACGTGAATTTGCTGACGTGCATGGTCTCGGCCATCGCAGGTGCGGTATAGCCGATCAGTTGCATTTCAAAACCTTCCAGCGCTTGCGCGATGGCAACGATAATCAGCAGGTGTAAATGAAATCGGCCGAAGGGTGTTCGGTCGATCAGCGCGGTGACCGGATTGGACGCACCGGGCGTGTCAGACGAAAAATGGGACATGGTTCCTCCTTGAAAAAGCGCTGATCGGGGACCGCCGGCCGGTTTAGGCCAACTGCCCTCGATCAGGGCTCCCTGGATATTTCAGTGTTTTTATTTTGGTGTTGAAGAATGGTCGAGCACTTTGGAAGCGCTCGACCGCGGCTACGTTTTTTACTGCTATTTGTTGCTTGTAATTTGTCGCTTGTTACTCGTTACTTGCTACCCGACGACACCGGTTTGACTTTAGGCAGCAATGGAATGCTGTCGGGATTTTTCGGTTCAGGCTGCACGCTGAGATAGGCATAGATGTCATGCAGATCGGCGTCGCTCAGCACCTTTTCCGAAAATGGCGGCATGTCGCCGGTCGGATGCCGCACATACGCTGCAACCCCGGCGTAAGGAATCAGGTCGACCGCAACCGCCGGCCCTACACCGCCCTGCCCGACGGTGCCGTGGCACATATAGCAACCATTCGATTCATATAAGACTTCACCATGTTTTACCTGATCGGATTTGGCATTCGATTGCGCCATTGCCGGCGCGATGGCGGTCAAGATGCCGAGCGTAATTGCGAGCTTGAGGCCGAAGTTGAGACCGAGATTCAAGCCGCCCGTTTTTTTAAATGTCTTCATAGAAACTCCTAGCGAGGCTGAGTGACGACATCGATCAATGCGGGCAAGCCGCTCTTGACCACCGCAAGCGCGCGTGCGATGGCAGGTCCGAGTTGCGCAGGGTCCGAGATCGGCCCTTCCGCCCAGACGCCCATGCTTTTCGCCATGGCCGCATAGTCGATGAACGGCGCTTCGATCCGGGTGCCGACGCGCCAGGTGGTCGGATCGCGATCGCGCCGCACACCCATGCGCTGGATGTGCATCGCTTCCTGATGCCAGGCCCGGTTGTTATGCATGATCGACAGCAGAGGAATCTTGTGATGCGCCAGCGTCCAGAACATCGACGGCACCATCAATAATTCGCCGTCGGTCTGAATGTTGACGGCAATCCGTCCCTCGCCCTCGGCTTTGCAGGCCAGCGCCGCACCGGCCGCCGCAGGCAAACCGTAGCCGATACCGTAGCCGCCGGCGCCGCCGATGTATTGCTTGTGTTCGGTGAATTCCCACAGCAGTTGCGGCCAGTTGCTTTCGAATTGCGCGTCCGACACCAGCGACCATTTTTTCTCATGCTTGATCTTGTCCCAGATTTCCATGCACAGGCGCGCAGTGCTGACCGGGCTTGCATCCCAGCCGGCAGCGGCGCGCTTGCGGGCGCTTTCATGCATCGCGACGAAAGCATCCATCATCGGTTTCTTGCGGGCGGCAATGGCCGCATTACCGGCACCGCCGCCGGCGCGCTTGACCGCTTCGATCAGCGACGGCAGCGTGGTTTGGGCATCGGCCGCAATCGCGATATCCGTAGCCAGATAGCGTTGCACATCGCCGTAGGCCGATTTTTGATACAGATAATTCGAGCTGATCGAAAGTACTTGCACCTCCGGTTTGGCGACGCGCGAGTTCGGACGGCCCGGCGTATCGGACACTTTATTGACCAGGCTCCAGACATCGCCCACTTCCAGCGCCAGGATCACGTCGGCCTGTTTCAGCAATTCCACTTTGCGCGCGGAGTGCTGCAGATAGTGATTGCTGGGGAAATTCAAGCGGGCGTACAGATCGACCACCGGTGCATTCAAGCTCTCGGCCAGTTGCACCAGCAGATCCATGCCCTCCTGATTACGCGCCGCGCGATCGACCACGATCACCGGATTTTTAGCGGCGACCAGCGCCTTGGCCACGCGCGCCACCGATGCCGGATCGCCTTCCGGCGGCATCACTTGCACGCGTTTCGGAATCGTCAGCGCCTTGCGGTTTTCGATCGGATTTTCCTGCAGCTCGCCATCGGTCACAATCATGACCGGCTCCATCGGCGGCGTAGTGGCCAGCGCCCTGGCGCGCATGAAGGATTCGGCATAATTCTGCAGCGATCCCGGCGCATCGTCCCACTTCAGCATATCGCGCACCGACGCGCCCATGTCGACCGCAGTGTGATCCCATTCGACGCCGGGCCTGCGCTTGGTAATGTCGACGGTATTACCGACCATCAGCATCACCGGCACGCGATCGCACCAGGCGTTGTAGATCGCCATCGATGCGTGCTGCAGGCCGACCACCGCATGCAGCATGGCGGCCATCGGTTTGCCGGCAATCTTGGCGTAGCCGTGCGCCATCGCAACGGCGCCTTCTTCATGGCAGCAGATAATCATTTCCGGCTTTTTATTGCCGCCGTAGTTGGCCAACGATTCCTGCATGCCGCGCATGGAAGATGCCGTCATGACGGCGACGTAATCGAGGTCCGCGGCGCGCATCACATCGACGATGAAATCGGAACCGGGATCGAGGACGTGCGCCGAATCGGGCGCTGCGTCGGCGCCGCCTGCGTCTGCGCCCATGGCACCCATGCCGCCCATTCTTTCAGCGGCAACCGTGGCAGCCGATGGTCCGGCCGCCGATGCCTGCGGCAGACCGGCTTCGGCGGCCGCGCTATCGGCGGACGTCACCAGACCCACGGCGCCGGTGGCAGCCCCTGCGCCGGCGACGAGCGCCCCTTTTAAAAAGCCGCGTCGGCCAGTTTCTTTTTCTTGCATATTCTTCTCCGTAACAGTGTTGACGATGTCACGCACCCAGGGGCGCGCAACGGCTGGGACAACTTGGAACTAGGTGGTGAAAAACGATGACGAAATAGTGGATGAAACCAGTGACGAAAAAAGCAAAGGCAAACGCCGGCAAGTGTTTTTATTGAATAGAATCAAGATTTTTGTCTCCTATTTTGAATATTTTATAAGATAATTTCTAATATTATTCTCATATAATAGGAATAATTTTCTATCAAAGAAGTCTGCTCGTCAAGAATAAAGTCATTTATTTGAGATGGATCATCGAATAATGTCCGGCAATCATTCAGCCCTGCGCACAAAAAAAAAGCGCCCGCAATGTTTGCGGGCGCTTTTGTGTTTGGTGCGTTAGAGGTACCGAAGTACCTGTTCGATCAGGGGTATGGCGGGGTGAAAAAAATGCCCGCAATCTTTACGGGCATTTTGCTTACCAAATCTCCGGCACGATAATTTCCGGCGGCACCGGACGCCGTACATAATCGTCGTGATGCTCCCGCTGCGGCAGCGCGATGGAAGAATGCGTCACTTCTTCATACGGCATTTGCGTCAACAAATGATTGATGCAATTGAGCCGGGCTTTTTTCTTGTCGATCGCCTGCACCACCCACCATGGCGCTTCCGGAATATGCGTGCGTTCCAGCATGATTTCCTTGGCCTTGGTGTATTCCTCCCAGCGGCGGCGCGATTCCAGATCCATCGGGCTCAATTTCCATTGCTTGAGCGGATCGTGAATACGGCCTAAAAAGCGAAGGTGCTGCTCTTCGTCGGAAATCGAAAACCAGTATTTGATCAATTGAATACCGGAACTTACCAGCATTCTTTCAAACTCGGGAACGGTACGGAAAAATTCTTCGTATTGTTCGTCGGTGCAGAAATTCATCACGCGTTCGACACCGGCGCGGTTATACCAGCTACGGTCGAACAACACGATTTCACCGGCGGCCGGCAGATGGGAAACGTAACGCTGGAAATACCATTGGGTACGTTCGCGGTCGTTCGGCGCCGGCAATGCGGCCACGCGGCACACCCGCGGATTGAGGCGCTGCGTAATGCGCTTGATGACGCCGCCCTTGCCTGCTGCGTCGCGGCCTTCAAACAGGATCACGACCTTGCGCCCGGTGTGCACAACCCAATCCTGCAGCTTGACCAACTCGCCCTGCAAGCGAAACAGCTCACGGAAATACTGGCGGCGGCGTTCTCTTTCGATCTCTTCGCGGCCGGTCGACGCGTCCCCCTGAAGCAAGGACAGATTCTCCTCGCCCAGCTCAAGTTCCAATTCTTCATCGTAGCTGTCGGCAAGATCAAGCCGAAGACGATCTATCACTTCCTGTTCATTCAAATTCACGGCTGTATCCTCAGTTAATTAGCGCTTAAAACACGTGGGCAAAGACCCAATACAGCGAGCCGGACAGCAGAATCGCCACCGGCAAGGTCAAGACCCAGGCCGCCGCCAGATTGCGAACGGTAGACCATTGCAGACCCGAGCGGTTGGCCGCCATGGTGCCGGCAACACCCGACGATAATACATGCGTAGTCGATACCGGCAAGCCGAACGCGTCGGCCGCGCCGATGGTCAGCATCGCCACCAATTCAGCGGAAGCGCCCTGCGCATAGGTCAGATGAGTCTTGCCGATTTTTTCGCCGACAGTCACTACGATGCGCTTCCAGCCGACCATGGTGCCGAGGCCGAGAGCGATCGCCACGGCGATCTTGACCCACAGCGGAATGAATTTGGTGGCGTCGTCGAGCAATTTCTTGAAGGCCTTGAGATTGGCTTTGGCGTCGGCATCCAGCGGCGGCACGGTTTCTTTTTTGTCGAGATTGCGAATCGCTTCGGAGGCCAGGTACATGTCGTTACGCACGTTGGCGACGGCGCCGGAAGGTACTTTATCCAACGTGCCGCGCTCTTTGATTTGGGCGCCGATGGCGCCGGTCAGGGCGGCCAATGCCGGCACCACATCCGGCGTCACCTGCTTGGTGCGCACGAAGTCGGAAATCGTTTTGCGCGGATCGGCCGGGCTCAGCACATCCGATCCCGCATTTTTCTGGAGCGCCTGCTGCGTCATCTGCGCGACCGCCACGAACTGCGTCGCTTCGCTGGCCGGCATGGCCCGGTTCAATGCATAAGCCACCGGTACGGTACCGACCAGAATCAACATGATCAGGCCCATGCCTTTTTGACCGTCGTTAGAACCGTGCGCGAAAGACACGCCGGTGCAAGTCAGGATCAGCAGGCCGCGAATCCACCATGGCGGCGGCGCATTGCCGGTAGGCGCTTCGTACAATTCCTTGCTCTTGATCAATGCGCGCATCGCCAGCAACAGCAAAGCGGCACAGACGAAGCCGACCACCGGCGACAACAGCAGCGAATAACCGATATTGACTGCCTGCCCCCAATCCACGCCGCTGGTGCCGTCGCGGCCGTGCATCAATGCATTGGCGACGCCGACGCCGAGAATCGAACCGATCATGGTATGCGAGGAAGACGCCGGCAAACCCAGCCACCAGGTGCCCAGATTCCAGAGGATGGCCGCGATCAGCAAGGCGAACACCATGGCGAAACCGGAACCGGAACCGACTTGCAGGATCAATTCCACCGGCAACAGCGAAATGATGCCGAAGGCCACTGCGCCGCTGGAGAGCAGCACGCCGAGGAAATTAAAGAATCCCGACCACATCACGGCAAAATTTGGCGGCATCGAATGGGTATAGATAACGGTCGCGACTGCGTTGGCGGTATCGTGAAAGCCGTTGACGAATTCGAAACCCAGAGCGATCAACAGCGCTACGCCCAGCAGGAAATAAGAAAACCAACTGGCGGTTGCCGCGCCGGTGCTGGTGACGTCCGATGTGATGCTGAAGCCGCTATACAGAAGCCCGCCGATCAACATGCAGGCGATGACGATGGCGGTGATCGGGCCGGCTTTCTTGTCGAGATGCGCGCGAGAGGGCGAAATTGAAGCGGCAGGCGGAATCGGTGCGGCGAAGGTACTATTGTTGGAATTCATGGCAACGGGCTTCCAAGAGGTAGATTCGGAGGGAGTTGACTGCTGTCACCGAATCTACCCTTGAAATATTACGAGTCTGTGACGCCAGAGCGCTAATTGGCTGTGGTTTTCCATACACTCTAGAAACGGCTCGCTTCCAATTCAGATTGCAGGCCTTGCTTGTTGCCGCGCCCGATAAAACGCAATATCGGAACGGTCATTGCGGTCGTCACCAGCGCCATGATGAAGAGCATGGTGTAGACGGCGGGCGGCAAGATATTTAATTTCAAGCCGATCGTCAGGACGATCAGCTCCATTAATCCACGCGTATTCATCAAGGCGCCAATCACGCCGGCATCGCGGCGCCCCACCCCCGAAAGTCGCGCGCCCAGATAACTGCCGCCGAACTTGCCGGCGACGCTGCCGACCAGAAACAAGGCAAACCACAACCAGAAATTCGGCAGCGAAATACTTCCCAGCGTGGCCTGGATGCCGGCCAGCGCGAAAAATACCGGCATCAGTATCAGCGCTACAAATCCTTCCACTTTTTGATGCCATTCAAGCTTGAGTCCAGGCAGATCGCGCAGCACGATTGCCGCCATCAATGCGCCGAACGCACTATGAAAACCGATCGCCGCGGTGACCCAGGAAGAAATCAGAACATAAGCGACGACCCACGGCAGCACGCGCACTGTGACGGCCCCGCTTGAGGTTCGCGCGATTGCTTTCATCCAGAGCGGCCGCATGATGAGCATGGAAACCATTACAAAGGCCGCCAGCAATGCCACGTTGCGCGCTATATGCGTCCATGTAAAAACGCCTGCCGTGGTGGCGGCGATCACCGCCAGCAACAGCCATCCGAGCAAGTCTGTGATGGAAGCAGCCGTCAACGCGATGGCGGCGGTGAAGGTGCCCTCCATCTTGAGATCCATCACGATGCGCGCCATGACCGGCATGGCCGAAATGGATAAGGCAATGCCGCAAAACAAGACATAGCCGAGCGCTGGCGCATCCGGTGCGATCACCGGTTTGGATATGACCGCAATAGCGCAGCCGATGGCGAACGGAATAATGATGCCCAATAGCGCGACAGCTACCGGGATGCGCATTTCCGCCCGGCCTCGCAGACTTTTCAGATCGAGATGAAGCCCGAGCTGGAACATCAGCAAGACCAGCCCGAGCTCACCCAGTTGCGACATCGCCGGCATGGCGGCGCTGGAAAAAACGATGTTATAAAAATTGGTATTGATTGCGCCGAGAATGGATGGACCAAGCAGTAGTCCGGCAGCGATTTCCCCGACAACCCTGCTCTGCCCCATTCTCTTGGCCAGTGCGCCGCACAGAACGGTAGCAAGAATGATGATGCAAAGCTGAACCAGCCATATTTCCATTGTTGAATCCCGGTTTTGAATGCGATTTTGAATTTTTGAATTCCGGTGTTGCGCTCCGATATTCCGAGCGCGTTGCGGATTCTACTATGGCGACGGGGCGAAGCCGAAACATGTCCGGGAAGATTCGGAAAACTGCGCTGAATGAATCAATTTACGAATCGACTTACAACGGTAAAGCTCTGTAAGGATGACAGCCGATAACGAACTTCGCGGCTATTAATGCATCACAATAAGGTGAATCTGCGGGTTGCGATGGTTCCCGTTGAAAAGCGTCGTATTGAACAGCAACATTCCAGGAGTCTTATGAAAAAAATCTTGTTTGCAGTTGCCCTCGCCGTCAGCGCCCTTGGCGCCGCAGCACCGAGTTACGCCAATGATGTATACCATCCCGTGGTCCGCCCTCATCATCATCGCCCGGTGTGCCATATGGTGCACGTGCATGGACATCTGGTAAAACGCTGCCGTTGATTGTCTTGGGGGCTCGGTATCGAATTGAAGCCCCGAATTCGGGGCTTTTTTATTGGAAGGCGTCGATGGCGCTCCGAGAATAAAAATCCGGCTTCGAGCCGGATTTTTAATTTCGCCAATTACTCCAGACGAACATTCTTGCTGAAGTCATATTGCGCACTGGAGACACATTCAAACTGCCAACGCACCTTGTCGGCCACCCAGCTATCGGTGCTGACTTCGTCGATAAAGGTCAGCAGCATTTGCCATGCCGCTTTGGTGTCGCAAGGCCGATATCGTCCAGGCATCGTGTCATTCAGAAAGCCGTGAGGCGCATCGGCCAACACGTGCATGCGATACGATTTTCGATGCGTCTCCAATGCATCCCGCATGCGTCGAACGTGATCCAGGGAAATCGTGTGATCCGCTTCGCCGAAAACAAAAAGCGACGGCACGTCGATTTTGGCTACCATGTCCGGCATCGATAGCGGCTGCAAGGGCCCCGCCTCCCAATCCCGCCCTTGCGTTGCGCCGTAAAACACGATGCACGCACTGATATTTTTACGCTGGCTCGCGAACACAATCGGATAACGTCCGCTTTGGCAAACGCCCATCAAAAAGATTTTCTCGGATTTGGTGCGGCTGTCGCTGCAAACCAGATCGACGGCAAGATCCAGTACACGCGTAATTTCATCATCCGGCATAATGACGCGTGCGCTCCCGGCAGTTAAAGCCGCCTTGTCGCCGTCCCATTGAGAAAACAGATTGGGCGCAAACGCGACATAACCGTCATCGGCCAGTTTCTGCGCCAAATCGAGTGTGTGCTGCACCAGGCCGTAACGTTCGTGCAAAATAATGACGGCAGCCTTGCCGACGCCGCCCTCAGGTATGTAGAGAACACCTTCGAGGCCGTTCGCAAGTTGAATATTTTCCTTCACATTCGCTCCTGTTTTTTTATAGATTCAGTTAATACAGTGTTGCCGCGTTACAGAGCTTGCCCGGCCTTCAGCATTTCCGCAACTTGCGCCGCAGTCCTGACGCGGCCCATGCGAGGAAAAATACGGCGCATGAATTGTTCGTGATTGTCGGTTTCCGGAGAGCTGGAGGCGTCGCTGACGAATACCAGGTTGTAATCCATGTCGCGTGCGGAATAGGCAGTGCTGGCCACGCCGACATCCGTCGAGCCGCCCGCAATGATGATGGTATCGATCTTTCTGGTGCGCAGCGCCAAGTCCAGATAGGTCTGAAAAAAGGCGCTCCAGCGATATTTTGGAATCAGATAATCTTCCGGGGCCGGCGCCAGTTCATCGATTACGGCAGATTCCCAGGTGCCGCCGGACACCACAGGCTTGAATATCGGTTTTTGATTATCCTCGATCGAAATCGGATTCAACCGGCCATTAGTGTCGCGGATCGTCTGGCCTGTTGTGGCGTTATCCGGCCGGTGATTTGCCGCGGCGTAAGCAACCATTATTTTATGCGCCCGGGCTGCCTGCAATACCTGGCTGGCAGCCGCGACCACAGGTTGATAACGCGCTTGCGTCTTCGGATCATTTTTTTTGACGTGCCCGTTCAACATATCAAAGAACAATAATGCGGTGCGTGCGGGAATAAGTGTGTCAATTGCCATCGTGTGCTTTCTCTCTGTCGTGTATTTTTTAAAGTAAAGCGTGGTGAATATCAGGTTAAGGTGAAGTCAAGCGGCGTTAAATTATGGCTTGGGCGGCGGCGCCGATGTGATTTGCTGGTAAAGCAGCGTCCATTTTTCCCCCTCCTCTATCAGCTTGGCGGGATCCGTTACCTTGAATGGGAAGTTCGCCAATGGCGATGGATAGGATTTGCTGACCGATATGACGTCCCGTTTGGACAGAATGCTTTGACCGTCTGAAAGTAAAAAGTCAAAGAACAAAAGTGCCGAATAAGGATGCGGCGCCGTGCGCGCGACACCTGCGCCATTGAGTTGCGCGATAGCGGGCGGCAGTACGAACCAGTCAATCGGCGCGCCTTTATCTTTCAATTGCTGCACGCGGGAGTTATAAACCGTCAGCGCCATCGGCACTTCTCCGGATGCGACCAGGTTGGTCAAGAGCGAATGCCCTCTGCGTACCGATAGGCCATTGGTGGCGACGATCTGCCGGAACAGTTGCAGCCCACGGTCTTCGCCCAACTGGGACATCAGCGCTAAAAACCATTCGTCATCCTTGGCTTCGATGCCCAGCTTCCCCTTCCATTTTGGATTCGCAAGATCCTGCCAGCTTTTCGGCAAATCGTCTTTCTTGATCAAATTGGTGTTGTACGCCAGTGAAAACATCAGAAGGCGGGTCCCGACCCACTCGCCGTGCGGACGCAATGCCTCAGGCAAAAGACCCTTCAACAGAGGCGTCTGAACCACTTGCAACTGTTGTTCCCGGTGAAGCGCCTCCAAGGCCTGGCCTTCCGTTTCAACGACGTCAAACTCATGGCGCTTGCTGCGCGCTTCGTTGACGACGCGTGGAACAACCGCGTCCGGACCGGCGCGCCAGACGGTGACTTTAAGTCCGTATTTTTTTTCGAAGGCCTCAATGATGGGATTGGTGTCGGCCAGTTGCTGCGATGTATAGAGTGTAAGGCCGCCCTCTTTTTTTGCGCCCTCGACCAGCACATGCTCTCGATCAGGTCCGTTGTAGGATGCCAGTTTGGCAACGGTATTTGATGTCTGTGCCATCGTATTCGAAACAGACAGCAAAGCGGAAAGCATCAGTGCAAATTTTATTTTCATGAATTACCCTTCTTTTCCAATTTCATCGACCACGTTCGAAAGTGATGCTCGGCATTAAAAATAGAAGAAGTGCGCGTCTCTTTTATCTTGCACTCAATTTATGCCCGACTATAAATTTTTAAAATTCTCATGTCAATTTTACGTTCCATATAAAAGAACGTTGTCCCTTATATCGGGAAATTTTTAAAGCTATTTTTTGCACCGGTTTTTGCAAGCCGATGAAAATTCATCACCAAAAGAAAGCATGCATATCGGTTTAGTTATGCATTGTGAATAATAGGTTATCGATATATGTATTTGAAATATATGAGGATATTTTTTCTCGTCATTTTTGGTGCATTTTAAAATGTATGACAATTTAATAAAAACTTAAATATGAAAAAATGGATACTTTGCGCTACAGTAGAATTTATTGATAAGGTCATACAAAAATATACTATCGCATTGTTCTTTTATGCAGAACCATGTTTTATATAAAAGAACAAAATTAAAGATAAATAAACCTTCAAAGGGGAGAAGATTTCAATGATGTTTTTATCCGGAAGCCGCCGGAATGGCGCACGCGATAGGCTCGTCAAAATCGCCTTTCACGTGATTGCAGCAACCGGCCTGTTATTTTTCAATCCGCTTTCTTTTGCCCAAGATGCCGCCTCTTATCAAGGCCCGGACAGGCAACAGCGTTTGATTGAGGCTGCAAAGAAGGAAGGCGAACTGCAGCTCTACACCTCCACGCCCGCCGATGAAATCGCCATCCTGATCAGCGCTTTCGAGAAGAAATACGGTATCAAGGTCAAGCTTTGGCGGTCCGGCTCGGATATGGTGGTACAGCGGCTGGTCAATGAGGGACATGCGCATCGCTTTGAAGCAGATGTGGTTGAGGCCGACGGCACGAACCTGGAAGCACTGCATCGGGAAAAAACACTTCAGGAAGTCCGCTCGCCGTATCTCGCCGATTTAATCCCCCAAGCGATTCCTCCGCATCGCGAGTGGGTCGCAGCGCGCGTCAATATATTCACGCTGGCATATAACACCAAGCTCGTATCGCAAAGCGAGCTGCCTAAAACCTGGTCCGATCTGCTCAATCCCATCTGGAAAAACAGACTCGGAATAGAAGCAGCCGATTCCGACTGGTTTGCCGGTGTGGTCGGTGAATTGGGCGAAGCCAAAGGACTAAAACTGTTCCACGACATCGTCGCCGCCAATGGCATCTCGGTACGCAAAGGCCACACATTGCTGGCTAATCTGGTGGTATCCGGCGAAGTGCCGCTGGCGCTGACGGTACATAATTTCAAGGCAGAACAATTCAAGCGGCAGGGAGCGCCCATCAATTGGTTTGTCATAGCACCCGCAATTGCACAACTGAACGGTATCGCCGTGGTCAGAAATGCGCCCCACCCTAATGCCGCCGTACTTTTCTACGATTTCATGTTGTCCGATGCCCAGCCAATTCTGGCGCAGCATGATTACATGACGACCAGCAAAAAATACCCTACGGCGCTGAACAAATTACCGCTTAAATTCATGGACCACAAAGTGGTATTGGATGAAACCGACAAGTGGAATAAGTTATATCAGGATATCTTCATCAACCAGGCGCGATAGCCGGCTCGCTCAACTTGATTTGCGCAACTTAGTTTTATGAATTTCTTAACGACATGGAGTGTGGAATGTTACGACGAATTTTATTGCTGTCCGCCATGAGCTTGAGCGCTCACGCAGTTGCTGCCGATGCATGGTCGCTGCCCGCCGACAAGGGATTGGTGGACGCCAAGGAAGTGGCTGCGATATTAGGAGGAAACGATTATCCGGCCACATCGGGTTATAGCAAAAAAATCGACTATATCGATTTCGATTCTTACGGCCAGCAATATACGCAAGTCGTCGTCACGGTAACGCCCGATAAGCCGCGTCTGCATAACGGCAAGAAAATCGTGGTCGTCGGCGGAGAACCGGGCAGCGAATATGCGATGGATTTCCTCCAGACGCCTGAAGGCAAAGAAGGTCCTGCCATCTGGCTTGCGAAACGCGGCGTGACATTCATCGCGTTGACCCGCGTGGGTCGCTGGAATTTCTTCGATACGACCGGAAACGGCTCCTGGAAAACAATTCCGATCGATATCCGCATGCCTATTTTTAATCGCGCTCAAAAAGCGCCTTGGACCGCCGACGATTTCACCGTCAAGACAACCGTAGGCAAGGAAGCGACTTCCGGCGACAGCAGCACTTATCGCTTTCCGAAGGAAGGCTCTCAACTTTACAAGCAGATGCTGGCTGCTACCGGCACGACATTTTTGACCGGCTATACCAAGGCAATCGAGCATGTCCTTCCGGGTGAAGAGCGGAAAAAGGCCTATCTGCTGTATTGGGGCATGTCCACCGGCGGCGCCTTCATGTATCCGCTTGCGCAATATGTAAAGCCGGACGGTTATCTGAATTGGGGTACCAGCACCACGGGCCTGGCTTATATGTACCGCAAAGCGAAGCAAGGCGACTTCAAGACGCCTTATACCGAAACTGCAGTGCGTCTGCGCGAGCGCGGCTTTGACGATTTCGAGTATTACACCAAAAATATCGATGAAAAAACCAAGATCCAATGGTGGCAAGGCGCACTGAACGATCCTCGTTTCAAAAGCGGTGAAGATGCACCGATGCAGTTCAACGCCGGTGCGCTGGCCGATACCGGGTTGCGTTTGTGGATGGCGGACTGGTTGCCGGAATCGTACCGGCAACAAGGGTTTTCAGCGCTGATGCATTCCATGTACGAGCCCAGCTACCCGCCGCCTGCCTTAAAGGATATCGCCGTGCTTGAAATGAACGGAACGGCAGACGAGGCAATGCCGCCAAAAGTAGTCGATTCGCATCGCGAAGTAATGGAACCTTATACGCGCAAATTCAAGGTGGTTCGCGTGCAGGATTTTCATCACTACCTCTTTACGCAGGATGCCATCAAGGTGGTCGGCAGCCTGTGGCTGCGGCATATCGATTCGAACTACTTCGATTAAGTCGGACGTTCCCAAAGCATCGATGATGATGCTTTGGGAACTAGGGATTTCAGATTACAACATCACTGCGCCGCCGTTGACGCACAGGCTTTGCCCGGTGATGTACGACGCATCGTCGCTGGCGAGCAGGCAAACGCCGCGCGCCACATCTTCCGGTTCGCCTATCCGCCCCAGCGGGATCCTGCTGCCGCGTGCATAAAGTTCATCGACGGTAGTCGCTTCCAGCGGCTGATCCGTATGCGTCACGCCCGGGACCAGTGTATTGACGCGGATGCGCGGCGCCCATTCCTGGGCCAGCGAGCGCGTCAGCGCGATCAGGCCGCCTTTCGATGCCGCATAATGCGCGCCGTTTTTTGCAGCGCCTTGAATACCCCGGCCTGACGCAATATTGATAATGAGCCCTGCCCCTGCGTCCAGCATGCCGGGAGCGAAGGCCTGGCTGCACAGGAAAGCGCCGCCCAAATTGATGGCAATCACTTTCTGCCAAAGTGAATACGGCATGTCGATCGCGCTGGCGCGCGGAAATATTCCCGCATTGTTGACGAGGAGTCCACATGCGCCAAGCTGGGACGCCACCATTTCCGCGGCCTGCTTTACCGCTAATTCGTCCGATACATCGACAGGAACATACAGAGCGCGGCGTCCCATTTGAATGACTTCATTCGCAACGTCGTTTCCCGATGCCAAAGGATCGAAGATGGCGACATCGTAGTTTCGCTGTGCAAGCGCAAGCACGATCGCGCGGCCGATACCTTTGCTGCCGCCGGTGACGACCGCGATTTTATTGTGACCATTTTCTTTCAGCATCTGACTAGCCTTTGCGAATGCAGCCTGTGACTGCTATTTACCTGTGCCGGCGCGTATCATTTCAACGACTTGCGCGGCAGTGCGCACCCGTCCCATCCGGGGGAAAATACGGCGCATGAATTGCTCGTGGTTGTCCGTTTCCGGCGAGCCGGAAGCGTCGCTGACGAATACCAGGTTGTAATCCATATCCCGCGCTGCGTATGCCGTACTGGCGACGCCGACATCGGTGGAACCGCCGGCGATGATGATCGTATCGATTTTGCGCGCGCGAAGCGCCAGGTCCAGATAGGTCTGATAGAACGCGCTCCACCGATATTTTGGAATGAGGTAATCTTCCGGCGCCGGCGCCAGCTCGTCGATGACGGCGGCTTCCCATGTGCCGCCATCCAGGACCGCTTTCAGATCGGGCTTTTGATCGACCGGTATCGGATTAAGGCGTCCATCGGTATCGCGAATGGTATGCGCGCTGGTTGCATTATCGGCGCGATGATTGGCCGCCGCATAAGCCACCATCATCCGATGCGCGCGCGCTTCCTTCAGCACTTCGCAGGAAGCCGCAATAATCGGCTGATAGCGCGCTTTTGTTTTTGGATCTTCTTTTTTCACATGGCCGTTCAACATATCGAAAAACAGCAGTGCGGTGCGTGCAGGAATGATGGTATCTATTGTCGCCATATTCAACTTTCTTTCTGTAAGTGAAAAATTTAATCTAAATGCCGAACGAATCGATTTCTTCCCGTCGTTCAAGCGCGCATTCCCGAATCATCGCAATCATCATCTGCGTCGGCAGTTGCAGAACGCTGTCGGCATGCATCATCAGGCCGGTTGAGCGCAAGGTCATCCGTTCGGACGTATCGCGTCCGGACTTCGGCAAGACTAATCGCATCAGGAATCCATCCGCCACGTCTTGCTTGACGATCCCCCACGGCGCGCACCAGATGGCATCGGAATTGACGGTGTAATTGCGCCCCAGAAATGGCGACATGCTTTCGATAAAATCGGTCGGCGGCGGCACACCGCGCGCCAACATGTAGGTATCGGCCGCGTGACGGCTAACCGATCCGCCTATCGGCAGAATAGCTGTGTACAAGCGCAAATCGGCAATCCTGGCGGTCGGGTCGTTCAACAGCGGATGGCCGGGGCGGACCACCAGTACCAGCGGATCCGAATACAGATATTCGAATGTCAGCCCGACCATCTGTTTGGCGTCGATATCCCGGCACAAGACGATGTCGAATCGGCGCTCCCGCAATTGCTCCAGCAAATGATCGGTCGTCGTGCTTACGACGCTTGCCTTGATATTCCCAGCACGCTTGCGAAAGCGCTGCAGAACATGCAATACGAATGAAGCGGCAAGCGTGGGCGTAGTGCCGATCCTGATGAGCGGCTCGGCGTAACCGGCCTCCTGCATCAGATCGCTGCCGCGCTGCAAGGCGTTGACGCTCGCCTCGGCGTGGCAAAAAAATATCTCGCCGCGCTGGGTCAATACGGTTTCCTTGCGGCTTCTGTCGAACAGACGCACCTGCAATATATCTTCCAGTTCCTTGATGGTCTTCGACACGGCAGGTTGCGTGATCGAAAGCTTCTGCGCCGCTTTCTGCAGCCCGCGCTCCTGGACTACCGTCAGGAAACATTGGAGATGGCGATATTTGACGCGGCCGTTAATCACGATTTAGTCACGAAGATGAAATAACCATTTAGTTAGGGATAAAGCCCGGAAATTATTAGTGTGCGTTACGTTGTCGAAGCAATATAGTGATTCGATTGACCTTGATTCAATCGAAAATCATTCCTGCCGCGCCAGGAAAGTTCAAAAGAATCTTACTATAAAAACAGGCATTAAAAAGCATTTTCCATCGGTTTGATTCCGGTGTTTTTCCCCAGGAGATTCATGAGATTAAAATCGGTCGAATTTGGATATGGATAAAGCTATTTTTAGACAATTTGGTTATGGATAAGTCGTAGCATATCGTCAATAATCCAGAACTTTTTACAGTAACGGATGGTCAGCGCAACTGACGCGGCGCTCAGACAGGTGGCTCAACGTCATTTCATTCACGACATGGAGAATTATCATGACCAAGATGGCCATCCTTGCCCGACTGACCGCCAAGCCCGGTAAAGAAGCCGAAGTGGAAGATTTCTTGAAAAGCGCGTTACCGTTGGCAAACCAGGAAGCCGGCACCACCGTCTGGTTTGCGTTGAAATT